>VFKO01000130.1 GCA_009885515.1 Rhodobiaceae bacterium
TAACCTGCCCGCATAAAAGCCTGATAATCCGCGATCAGCGCCTTGCTTGCCGCTTCCACGATGCGCTTGCCTTTTCCCGGTGTTGCCTGGCTGGGGTCGGAGCCGATACGGCCGTCGGGGAATTGGCGGCGGTAGTCGTCGGCATCGCGGATCGTGCCGTTGGGGGCGATCTTGGGATGCATCTCTACTCGCTTTTGGGCCTCAGGATAGGCGAAGTAGGTCACTGAGACTTCCGACGCCGTGGCATGGCTGCCCTCGCCGACCGGGAAAATTTCGCGGCAGAGGTTACCGACGCCGGTCAATTCCCACCAATTGCGCAAGAAGAGTTTGACCGGTCTTGCATTCGAGCCGGCGCGACCGAAGCTGAACTCGGCGTAGATTTCGGAGAAAGCTGAATTGACCGGGGCGATGTTGCCGCCGTGGCCATTGAACCAATAGATGCGGTCGAAGCCGTGGCGCATGAGCGAGGAGGTCCAATCCTGCATCGCGGCGATCATCGTGGAGGGCCTGAGCGTAATCGTGCCGGGAAAGCCCAGGTGATGCTGGGCCGAGCCGACGTTGAAGGTCGGGCCGATCAAGATGCCGCTTTCGTCGCCCGCGCGTTTGGCGATGAATTCGGGGCAAATTGCATCGGTGCCGAGCAAGCCGTTTGGGCCGTGCTGTTCGGTCGAGCCGATGGGAACAATGATGCCGGTGGATTTTTTGAGGTAGACTTCGATTTCCGGCCACGCGGATTGGTGCAGTTGCATACAGACCCCTAGAGGTTCACGCGATGAAGCAGCTAGGGTAAGCCTGATAGGCCATTCAAGTATAGAGTGAGGACATGACAGCGAAATCAGTTCCCGCGAGCGGGCCATTGCATGGGGTGCGGGTGATCGACCTGACCCAGTTCGTGTTGGGCCCATATGCCACGCAAACGTTGGGTGATCTGGGAGCTGACGTGATAAAGATCGAAGATCCAGGGGGCGGCGACCGGCAGCGCAATCAGGGTAAGGCGCCGAAGTCGGAGAGCATGGGTCCGCTGTTCGTGGCGCTCAACCGCAACAAGCGTTCGGTGGCACTCGATCTGAAGAGCGACGACGGCAAGGATGCGCTGCGCAAACTGGTGTGCACGGGTGATGTGTTCATTCACAATATGCGGCCCGAAGCGATGAAGCGGTTGGGCTTCGGTTACGCCGAAGTCGCGGCGCTGAAGCCCGATATCGTCTACGTAGAGGCCGTCGGTTACGGATCGGGCGGCCCCTATAACGGGCGGCAAGCGTTCGACGATTTGATCCAGGCGGCATCGGGGGCGTGCGATCTGTTGCCGTTGTCCGGCGACAACAAGGAGTTGCGCCCGTTTCCCTCGATCATCGCCGACAAAACGTGCGGGCTGTTTGCGGTGATCGCCACTCTTGCGGCGTTGCAACACCGTTCGCGAACCGGCGAGGGCCAATTCGTCGAAGTGCCGATGCTGGAGACTTTCACCGGGTTCATTCAGGCCGAGCACATTTGGGGACACACTTATCCTGACGTGCCCGGTAAATTTGGACATCCGACTTCGATCACGCCGCACCGCAAACCCTACAAGACAAAGGACGGGTATCTGGTGGTGCTGCCGGCGAGCCGCGATGGGTCGGTCAAGTTCCTCGAACTGGGCGGCATTGCCGACGCCTATAATAGCGAGCGGTTCCTGTCGGCGGTAGACGGCAAGGCGCGCGTCAATGCGTATTACGGCATGATGTGCGAGGCGGCGGCAACGCGCTCGACGGACGATTGGATGGAACTGTGCGCCGAGAATCACATTCCGGCGATGCGGGCCAACGAAATGTCGACCTTGTTTGACGACCCGCACTTCAAGGCGGTTGGGTTCTTCGAGGAGCGCGAGATTGCGAGCGAGGGGCGCTATCGCACGATGAAGCCTGGACTCAAATTCTCGAAATCGCCCTGCTCGATCCGGCTCGATCCTCCGACAGTGGGGGAGCATACGGCGGAGGTTTTGCATGAGGCTGGCGATTGACTTCGACTGTGATTTGTCATACGTTGTATGACAAACTTGGCCGGAGGCCTTCCGTGCGTAAACCTGCAATTCTATCGGTTCGCATTTCTCAGAGATTGAGCGCAAGGCTGGACCGGCTAGCGAAGCGCGGCGGCCGAAGTAAATCCTGGTACGTGAACCGAATGCTCGAAGACAACGTTGATCGCGAGATCGAGATCGTCGATTTGATCCTCGAAGGTGAGCGCGATGTAGTGCGGAGGAATGTCGTCGATCATGAAACCGTCGTTGCGGAATTCAAGGAGCGGAGCAAAATGCGCCGCAAGAGGGCGGCTTGAAGGTACGGTGGGCCGGAACCGCGCGTCGTGATTTCGAAGGCATCGTGGACTATATTCCGCGCGAAAATCCGGCCACAGCCGAGCGCATGGGTGCGTCCATTCTCGAAGCTGCTGCTTCGCTTGCGACGATGGCAAATCGTGGGCGCCCGTCATGGCGCAAGGGTGGCCGCGAGCTTGTGCTGGCGCCTCTACCCTACATCACCGAATATCGTGTTTAAGCCCATGAAGCTCTTATCGTGCGCATCTGGCACGGGAAGCAGCGGCGCTGACCGGCTGCAGCAGCGAACTTTTCCAGCACGGCGATGCCACGTAATGCTTGCTCGCATGCGCTTGTCACGCACATACTCCGGTCGATGCTGGCTTCGCGAGGAGATTTCCCGTCCATGTCCGATCAACTTTTTGCCGTTACACCCGAGTGGGCTACGCGGGCTTTCGTCGACGATGCGAAGTATCAAGACCTTTACAAGGCCTCGATCACCGACCCGGTCGCGTTTTGGCGCGAGCAGGGCAAACGCCTCGATTGGCTCAAGCCTTACACGAAGGTCAAGAATGTCTCCTTCGACGCGAAGGATTTGTTCGTGCATTGGTACGAAGACGGCACGCTAAACGTCAGTGCGAATTGCATCGACCGGCATCTTGAGAAGCGCGGCGATCAGACGGCGATCATTTGGGAGGGCGACGATCCCAAGGATTCCAAGCATATTTCCTACCGCCAGCTGCATGACGAGGTGTGCCGCTTCGCCAATGTTCTGAAGGGCCAAGGCATCAAACGAGGCGACCGGGTGACGATATATATGCCGATGATCCCGGAGGCAGCCTACGCGATGCTCGCTTGCACGCGCATAGGTGCCGTGCATTCGGTGGTGTTCGGCGGTTTTTCACCGGAAAGCATCGCGGGACGTATTCTCGACTGCAAATCGGATTTCGTAGTGACGGCCGACGAAGGGCTGCGCGGCGGCAAGCGAATTCCGTTGAAGGCCAATACCGACGAGGCTTTGAAACAGTGCCCCAATGTGAAGTCGGTTCTGGTGGTGCAGCGTACGGGCGGCGCTGTTGATATGAAAGCCGGCCGGGATCATTGGTATCACGAGCTGGCGGCGAAGGTTTTGCCCGAGTGCAAGCCCGAGGAGATGGGGGCCGAGGATCCGTTGTTCATTCTCTACACCTCAGGCTCGACGGGCAAGCCCAAGGGCGTTTTGCATACGACCGGCGGATATCTCGTCTTCGCGGCGATGACGCATCAGTACGTGTTCGATTATCACGACCGCGATGTTTACTGGTGCACGGCGGATGTCGGCTGGGTGACGGGGCACAGTTATATCGTCTATGGGCCGCTGGCCAACGGCGCCACCACACTGATGTTTGAAGGCGTGCCGAATTACCCCACCGTGTCCCGTTTTTGGGAAGTGATCGACAAGCACAATGTCAATATATTTTACACAGCGCCGACCGCGATCCGGGCGCTCATGCGAGACGGCGAGGAGCCTGTACGGCGGACAAGCCGCAAATCGCTGAGGTTGCTTGGTTCGGTTGGAGAGCCGATCAATCCGGAAGCCTGGCTCTGGTATCACCGGGTGGTCGGCGACGGCCGTTGCCCGATCGTCGATACGTGGTGGCAGACTGAGACTGGCGGGATATTGATCACGCCGTTGCCGGGGGCGACGGCGTTGAAACCGGGCTCGGCGACGCGGCCGTTTTTTGGGATCGTGCCTCAGGTTGTCGATGCGGAAGGCCGTGTGCTTGAAGGTGCTGTGTCGGGCAATCTGGTGCTGGCCGATTCGTGGCCGGGGCAGATGCGTACCGTCTACGGCGATCATCAGCGCTTCGTCGACACGTATTTTAAAACCTATCCGGGCAAATATTTCACCGGCGACGGCTGCCGGCGCGATGCGGACGGTTATTACTGGATCACGGGGCGCGTCGACGATGTGATCAACGTCTCGGGCCACCGGCTGGGCACGGCGGAAGTGGAATCTGCGCTGGTCGGGCACACGAAGGTTGCTGAAGCGGCTGTCGTTGGCTATCCGCACGACATCAAGGGGCAGGGCATCTATGCCTATGTCACGCTGAAAACCGGGGTCGCATCGACGGAAGAGTTGCGCAAGGAGTTGGCCGCCTGGGTTGGAAAGGAAATCGGCGCGATCGCCAAACCCGACGTCATTCAGTGGGCGCCGGGCCTGCCCAAGACCAGGTCTGGAAAAATCATGCGCCGCATTCTCAGGAAGATTGCTGAAGGTGACATATCAAATCTTGGTGATACGACCACGCTTGCAGACCCATCTGTTGTGCAGGATTTGGTGGCGAACGCAAAAAAGTTGGCGTAGATATCGCGGACCATTTCCCGGGGAGTAACCAATGGCGAAGACGCAAAAACTTGTCGTGCCGTATCTGACGGTCAGCAATGCAAAGGCGGCGCTGGTTTTTTTGAAGAAGGGTCTCGGCGCCAAAGAAGTCATGACGATGCCGAGCGACGATAAAAAACGCCTGATGCATGCTGAAGTCGAGATCAACGGACACGCGCTTTATTTATCCGACGATTTTCCGGAGTTCTCCGGCGGGAATACGCCTGAGAAGCATGGCGGTTCGTCGGTCAGCATGTTCGTTCAGTTGACGGTTCCCAAGGAAGTCGATCAGTGGATGGCGCGTGCGGCCAAGGCCGGAGCCAAAATTACGATGCCTGCAGCTGACCAGTTTTGGGGCGACCGGTTTGGACAACTCAAAGACCCGTTTGGTCATTCCTGGTCGTTTGGTGCGCCGCTTGCGAAGGCCAAGGCGAAGCCTGCGTCCAAGAAAAAGCCCAAAAGCAAATAGCGGCACGGAAATAAGTGTGAGGGGCGCTACGTTGGGCGCCCTTTTTTGTGTGGCCGCGCGGGGCTTTCGGTATCATTGCGATATCAGCTGAAGGTGCCAATTTGCGCAAGTTTGACCTGATCATCGTTGGGGCCAGTTTTGCGGGACTGGCGTGCGCCAGAACTGCTGCGTTGCGCGGGCTCAGTGTGTGTGTCGTGGACCGCAAAAGAGATGTAGGCGAGGGTGTTCGCACAACCGGCATTTTGGTCAAAGAGGCGGCGGAAGAAACCGACTTTCCTGCTGCATTGACCCGGCTTATTCGTGGCGTGCGCCTTTATGCGCCGAACGGTAAATATGCGGATCATTTGGTGCCGGGATATTATTTTTTGGCAACCGATACGCCAAACCTGTTGCGCTGGCTGGCGGCCGAGGCCGTCCGCGCAGGTGCAGAGTTGGCGTTGGGCACTCCGTTCAAGTCTGCCGTGACCCATGACGACTGCATAGAGTTGCCTAATTTGGGTTTGAGCGCAAAGCTGCTGATAGGAGCCGACGGCGCGACATCCGGCGTCGCCCGATATTTCGGGCTGGATCGCAATCAACGTTTTCTGATTGGGGTTGAGGTGGAGTTGGGGTCTGAACCCGGGCTGGATGGACGATTTTTACATTGCTTTTTGGATAGTGTTCTGGCTCCCGGCTACATCGGCTGGGCGGTGCCTGGGGTAGGAATTACTCAAGTTGGTCTTGCAGCCCGGCACGGCACGAAGCCAGACTTGATGGCGTTTCTGCATATGTACCGAACAAGATTGGGATTGCGGGAGCGTCCGATATTAGCGCGAAGAAGGGGTCTTATTCCGGCTGGGGCAACGCTTCGCAATACGCATTGCGGGCGAGTGATGTTAATTGGCGATGCGGCTGGTCATGTTTCACCGCTGACTGGTGGCGGGATTGCACAAACGTTGCGGCTTGGCCGTCGGACCGCACAACTTGCTGCGGACTGGTTTCATGCAGGAGCGGAGCATCCTGGACTTGCTCTGGCAAGGGAAGCGCCAAAGTTTACCGGAAAATTATGGCTGAGGCGCGCACTCGATCTTGCGCCCCCAAACTGGGTCTGGAACTTGGCATTTGGGACCCCGCCTTTCCGGGCATTCACGCAGCGCATTTATTTCCATAAACGCGGAGCGGGCGGTGATACCCGGAGCGGAAAAGGCGATGACGCACGGCAAAGCCAGCCCGATCACATCCAGACCTGAGATTTCCAGCAGAGGCTGAGTTAAATCTGCGTTGTCGAGTTCGATGCGGTCTTGTCGTGTATTTCGAATATTGCAAGGCACAGTTCGGTTGCAATCCGCAATCCCAGCACGCCGAATACTATAGTTACGATTGCTGCAAGCATGTCCCAAACGCCGGTGAAAAACCCGACGGTGAACAATTTGCCGAAGCCAAAGAAGAAGTAGACGACGTTTACGAACACGATCAGGACAAGGCCGATCCAATAGATCGGCTTGATGATCGAGGGTGCTATTTTCTTGTCAAAACTGAAAAGATCGCCCAGTTCCATTGTACACTCCGACTTGCTGCATGCGGTGAAGACTGCCCTTGCAGGCGGCCCAAGGCTTGTTTGTATCATCCACCTAATGCCTCTAAAGCGTTTTTGATACGTAAACGCAATGCGCTTTTGCCAAAATTCATTTGATACTGTCTAATGCGGGCCACGGTTTTTCGGGGATTGGACCAAACAGGCCGCATGAAATGAGTGCTAATTGAGCATTGGCAGTTGAAGGGAGGGCATGCTTATAAGTGCACTGTTCCTTGTGTGCCGTCTAAGGCGAGGGTCACCCCATGCTTCGCTCGTTTGGTCAGCGTGATCAGTGTTTGCGCCGCAATTTGACTTGTTCAGGCGAATCGGGTGACCCGATCGTCGTGCCTCATGATTCCGTTTGGATCGATGTTTTCGATCCTACTGCGCAAGAACGTGAGGCCGTTAAGGCGTTTATCGGCGTAGAAACGCCGTCCAAGGATGACATGGACGAAATTGAGATATCCAGCCGTCTCTATCAAGAAGACGACGCGGTCTTTATGACTGCGTTAGTGCTTTCCAAGACCGAAACGGAGGAGTCGGAGTGTCAAGCGGTCAGTTTTATCCTGGCCGGCGATCGCCTGCTGACGGTGCGATACTCAGAACCTCAACCCTTCAACACATTCGCCAACAGAGCCGAGCGCCAAGCGCATTCATGGCCTCGCGGCGAGTTGGTCTTGGCAGGGCTGCTTGAAGCCATCATCGATCGAACCGCCGACGTGCTTGAAAAAGTGGGTGGCGATGTGGATGCTGCATCGAAGCAGGTATTTTCACACAATGGCGACAGTCCTTCCAAGGACTACCAGAAAATTTTGCTTCGCCTGGGAAGCCGGAACGATCTGGCCTCCAAGGCCCGAGAGAGCTTGATCAGTATGGGACGCATGCTGGCGTTTTTATCGCAGGTCATCGACTTGAAGGCGTCGCGCGATATGAAGGGGCGCATCAAAGTGATGACGCGTGACGTGCAATCGTTGGCGGATCACACAACCTATCTGTCGAACAAGATCACATTTTTGCTCGATGCCGTGCTTGGTGTGGTCAATATCGAGCAAAGCCGGATCATCAGGATATTGTCAGTGTTTGCTACCGTATTTCTGCCACCGACCCTTCTTGCCAGCATTTGGGGAATGAATTTCAAGTTCATGCCCGAGCTGGAGTGGGAATATGGATATGCAATTGCCATTGGGTCAATCATACTGTCAGCAATCGTGCCATATATTATTTTTCGCTGGCGCAAGTGGTTGTGAATGAACCGCGCAGCCAGCGCTTCGAGATAACTACTTCTTCCCGGCCTTTGCTGGGTATCGGACTCAAGATCGGTGCGACATTGGCGTTCATGCTGATGGCGGCAATTGCGCGGCACCTTGGTCAGGATATTGCGGTCGCGCAAATCGTCTTCTTTCGATCAGCCTTTGCCTTTATTCCCATAGGCATTGCGTTGTTTGTGGTTGGCGGTGGACTCAGCAATCTAGCCACGAAGCATCCATGGCTGCATGTGCGGCGGGCGTGTACCGGTGTGTTTGCGATGTTTACCTATTTTACAGCGCTCACGTACTTGCCCATTGCTGATGTGACTGCGATCAGTTTTGTCTCGCCGCTCATTGTCGTGGTTTTGGCTGCGGTGATGTTAGGAGAGAGTGTCCGTTTCTTTCGTTGGGGGGCCGTGCTCGCCGGGTTCGCCGGCGTCCTGGTGATGATCTCACCACATGTGGGCGAAGGGTTGTCGTCCGGGTCGGCGGGGACTGGAATTCTTTTCGGTCTCGCAAATGCAATCCTGGTTGCGTTCACGATGATATTTATACGCATGATGTCGGGAACCGAGTCGGCCCTGGCAATTGCGACCTACTTTCAGCTCACGTGCTGCGTAGTGAGCGGCCTCATTTTGCCGTTCGTCTGGGTTACGCCTTCGGGTTTGGAATTTTTGTTGCTCGTCTTTATGGGTGTCCTTGGCGGGATCGGGCAATTGCTGATGACCAATGGTTTTCGTTACGCCCAAGCGTCGACATTGGCCAATTTCGACTACGCGGCAATGATATGGGCCATCCTGTTCGGGTGGCTTTTCTTTTCGGAATTGCCGGGGCCTGCGGTCTACGCCGGAGCTGTCATTGTGATCGGATCCGGCTTGTTCGTGATGTGGCGTGAGCGGCGCCTTGGATTGGAACGGCGAAATGAGAGTGCGGTTGAACCGGTTTGATCAGAGCTTGCGGCCAAATAGAGCTTTGCTATCGCCGTCGCTGTAGAAGTCTGTCAACATACCCATCAATTCGAAGCCATGGGACTTGTAGAGTGCGCGTGCGGCCGCATAATCAATGCGCGTCGAGGTGTCGATGAACACGTGGGCTGCACCTAGAGCCTGGGCCGCCTTGATACTGTGCTCCAGCAACCGGTGCCCAAGTCGTTGACCCTGGGCTTGCGGTGAAACGGCGATCCAATACAGGTCGAAGCGATTGTCCGTCCCTTCAATGGGACCAAAGCACGTGAACCCTTGCAACGCGTCCGGGCCATCTGCGAATAGAAAGTGGTAGCCGCAACTTTCAGGCCGTGTGAGGGCGGTTTCAATGATTTCTTCCGCCCACCCGACTTCGATGTCAGAAAACACTCCGGTGTTTGCGACCAAATCGCGTACCGCCTTGGGATCGGATGCCTTCAGTTTGTTACGAAACGCGCTCATGCGGCATTGAACGCGGCGTTGGTGATCATCCGAATCGCTTCATGGGGGGGAATTTCGGCACGAGCGGCTGCAGTCATGAAGCCTGCATCGAGTGAAAGATCAGGATTTGCATTTACGTCGATCACGAAGGGGTGGCCACTGTTATCAATGCGGTAATCAACACGCGCCCAGCCGCGAAGGTCAAACCCGCGCCAAACTTTCAGGCTGAGTTCTTCGAGTGTTTTGAGTAAGCGGCTGTCGGCCGCCGGAAAGTCGTAGCGGCGGACAGTGTTTTTGTACTCGAAGCTTTCCTCGTTCCACTTGGCATTGTAGTCGACGATGTTGTAGCGATCCGAGCCAAAGTTCTCGAATAGGATTTCTGCTATGGGCAGGGTTTTTGGCCCGTGCAAACTTTCGACAATGGAAACGTTGAACTCTCGTCCAGCGATGAACTCTTCGATTATCCAGGGGATTTTGTGTTCCAGCGCCAGTTGGCGGGCGAGGTCGACGGCGGCTCTAGTTCCCTGGACAACGTTTCGCTGCGAAATGCCGAAAGAGGCATGTTCGTGCTGGGCCTTGACAAACCACGTGCCAAGAACGTCGTCAGGCAATGATTTTGGCGTATCCCAGCGAGGTGTGGGAACTTGCAGGAACTCTAGTATTCGTTTGGCAAGAATTTTGTCGTTTGACATCTCAATGGCATGTGCCGGGCACCCTGTATAAGGCACCTGAAGTTCTTCGAGATAAATTGGCGGCAGGTGAATTAACCGGCTTGTACCTGAAACAGATTCCACCAGATTGAACACGCAATCCGGCTTTTCCTGCAGAATTGCTGTTTTGAAATCCGCCGGGGCATAGTCGAAGTGCCTGATGACGTTGGAATAACCCAATTGGCCGTAGTGCCTCACCAGTTCCCGGGCCGTTGAAATCGTCGCGAGATTGTCGTCGGGCTCAATTTCCTTGAGCTCGGGGATCAAAATCAGAATGTGCGGGGCCATTATTCAGCCGCGACTGCTGTAGACTCGGGCCGCCCCAGCTTTCCGCCTGGGTCCGGATAGCGATAGATTTTGCCTTCGAAGTTTCTCAATAGTAGATCGTCGCCTTCCCGGCCAGCGATGGCATTGGGTGCCAACAGGATTTTGCCGCCGCCACCCGGCGCATCGACCACGAACATAGGGCACGCATACCCTGTTGTGTGACCGCGAAGCGCTTGAATGATCTCAAGGCCTTTTTGGACCGGTGTTCTGAAATGGCCGGATCCCTTTATCGGGTCACATTGGTAAAGATAGTAGGGCTTGATCCGCATCGTCAGCAGGCCATGCATCAAGCTCTTCATGACATCGACGTCGTCGTTTATGTCTTTGAGCAGCACGGTTTGCGAGCCGAGCGGGATGCCGGCATCTGCAAGGCGCGAGGCTGCCTCCCTAGTTTCCGGAGTAATCTCGCTTGGATGTGTAAAATGAACACTCATCCACAATGGGTGGTGTTTACGAAGTATCTTGACCAGATCGCGGGTGATGCGCATGGGCAATACGGCTGGAATTTTTGTTCCAATGCGGACGAACTCGATGTGTTTGATCTTGCGCAGGCGCGTGAGCAACCAATCGAGCTTGTCGTCACCGATCGAGAGGGGGTCGCCGCCGGAGAGCAACACGTCGCGGACTTCGGTGTGCGCTTCGAGATAAGACAGAGCCTTATCCCATTGGGTGACGGAAAAATTGTATTCGCCACCCGGATTGCCAACCATGCGCGAACGCGTGCAATAGCGGCAATAGGTCGAGCAAAAGCCCGTGGTCAGAAATAATACCCGGTCTGGATAACGATGAACAAGACCGGGCGCGACGGTGTCATGATCTTCACCCAGCGGGTCGTCTTCTTCGCCTGGCAGGCGGACGTATTCGTCGTTGACCATTATATGCGTGCGGCGCAACGGCTCCGACGCGTCAGCGCGGGCCATCAAGCTTGCATAATATGGCGTAATTCCAACCGGAAGTGAGCCGGTGTGTCGCAAGGCAGCAGAACGCTCGTCTTGAGACAGGTCAAACACTCGTTCGAGCTGCTCAAGGGTCCGGATGCGGCTTCGGGCTTGCCAGCGCCAGTCATTCCAGTCATCGGGCGTCGTGTCAGGATAATTGAGTTTGTAAAACTCACGAGCCCCGGCGCTTACGGGAAAGCGATTGGCTTTTCGTGCGGTTTGCCCGGATGGGATGATGGTGGAGAGCGCCGGAGAAATAGCGGAAGGAAAGTTTAACGACGTCTGGACGCCGGCTTGTGTGCCGATGTCCGGAGCTCGCTCCACTATTTTACGTTTCGCCGGCGTTCTAAGGTGCGCTGCAGTGTTGGCGCCCTTTACAAAGGTGTGCACTGTCATCGACAGGTCTGTAGCCCCTCGAGTTGGTCGACTGCTTCCCCGAATAGTCCGCGCGCAGCCACACGCTTCCCCAACAATCCGAATCATGCAGCACGATTCGGGTAACGTCAAATAGAACGAGTGAGTAATCGCGCGATGAGCAACTGTTGAATGAGGATGTGTTGGTGTATTCAGCGATGATGTTTGTGAAGTAATCGCATATTGACATGCATAGCATGAGTCTAATTCAGCAATTCATCTCAAGGCGAATCAACGTATTAGCAATAGCAAGAGAAGCGACACTGACCACTGATACTGATTTTGTTCGCTGAGAGAGCAGGTTTACTGGTCACATGTGCAACTTAACACTAGTGAATGCCGGGTGAAGCGAGCGTGTGTCCTTCAACTCAGCAAAGTAGAGTTTTTACGAAGATGCATTTAATCCGTAGACGGACGATCAAAAAGTTTTGGAAAATTTGACGCAGGTACCGGTCCTTTGAGCGCGAAGAGATAAAAAATGCGTTTTCTTTTCGAATCGAGCCTAGTTTCGATCGTGCCAATTCGTTCGGACGATGCGAATGCACTGGTGATGTCACGCGCGTCGGCTCTTCGTGTGATGAAAAGCACGTTTGCAGTGAGTTCCGGACCAAGCGCATAGGAAGATTCGTATTCGTTGGCCGGATTTTTCTTGGGCCACATGCGTAAAGGCAGCTTGCGGCCGCGTGTGTAGTAAAAGAGCGAGGCCATGTCCTCGCGGTCATCGCTCAAGATCGCCGTGAATGGTGAGGATGAAGCGAGTGCAATGATCGTGCGGCCTGCTTCATCCCATCCGCGCAGACGCTTCACAGAGTTTTCCTGTCCGATCGCGGTCACAAACGCCGGGCTTACCGCCAATAAAGCAAGCACAAGGCCAACGAAGATATTCACGCCGGCATTGGCGATGAGTATCGTTGTGTTGCTTCTGCGCATCGCCCACGCACACGCGATAATTGTCAGTGCGATGAAGGCCGGAGCTGCCCAGTTCGCATTCGCACGTGAGATAAAGGCCTGCAGGGTGACTATCGCGATCACCGGCACTGAAAGCGCAAGGAGCAGGGTGTCGGCGTGTTCGAATTTGAGTTGGCGCCAATTGCGGATCAGCCCCCAACATACAATGCCCGCACCTATAGGGCCGAGAATGCCGATCTGCGCGCCCAGAAAATTGAAGGCATGGGAAAGGTTGAAGAGATCGCCCGTTCCCCAATTGGCATTTGAAGCCGTGTGGCGAACGGTTGCGAAACTGTTTGAGATGTTCCAGATGATGTTGGGAGCGAAAATTGCGGCTGCTGACACAAAAGCGGTCAATCCGTATGGGCCAAGGATCAAAGCGCGTCCGCTTTTCAAGGGCAGCAGGGCCAGGACTATCCCAAGGAGGAAATAGAGCATGGCGTATTTGGCGAGCAGGCCAAGGCCGATGGCTGCGCCCAGAATGATCGCCCATTTGCCAGATGCCTCGCGCCGCAGTTCGGCAATCGCCCACAACGCAATTGCCCAGCACAACAGAAGAGGCACGTCTGTCGTGATCAGAAGGGACGAGAAGCTTGTTCCAGGCATGCAAAGATATGTGATTGCCGACCAGAGCCCAACCGATTGATCATAAAGAGCGCGCGCGGCGAAAAAGATTATGAAAGCTGTCGCGGCATGGAGAAGGGGGGCTGAACTTCGAATGCACGCCTCGCCATCGCCACACAGGCTCGTTGATGCGCCGATGATCCAGGCGATCAGCGGAGGCTTTGAGAAATAACCAAAAGCCGGTGAGAGGCTCCAAGACCAATATTGCGCTTCGTCTGGACCCAAATTGAGCGGGGTCGAAACCAAAATGGCCAAGCGCAAGATCGTTGCAATCGATACGACTGCCGCCAGCAGGGCCAGCGGGCGGTGTTCAACGAGTGACCGGATATGCTGGATCACGGTCCCGTCTTGCGCAACCGGTAAAGGGTGAGTGAAACAGGGTCGCCTTTGGAATAATTAAGTCCCTTCACACTGCCAATTGCTTCTGCACTGAAATTCTCTTGCGTCAAATATTGCTGGAACTCAGCGTACTTGCTCTCTTCAATGAGTGCGACCGAGTTTGGTGTCTTGGTCAGGAAATCAGCGGCGTCCGATCCTTTGTCCACCAAACTGATTTTTGTACCGACAAGGAACACGAGACTGGGCTCGTGATATCCGGCGACCGCAACGGCAGATGGCGAGGCGCCCGCCCGCGCGATGAGGCTGGCGGCGCTGCTGCTGACCATGAGTTGATTGAGCTGAGGCGCAACCGCTGCCATTGCAATTGCCGCAAACATTGCTCCGCCTGCGATGGAAGCGATTGCGGCGTTTTCACCTTCACCGCGCAGAAGGAACAAAACTGCGGCGCCAGACGCGCCAACAATTGGCACTGCAAGCACCCAAAAGACGACGTGGCTACCGCTGCCATACGCTCCCGGCAGATATATGAGCAATCCACCTGAGAGAGCGATGGTTACCATCAACCACAGTGCGGCCCCAATGCGTACGGGAGTATTGTCCAGAAAGCTCCTGCTTTCGCGAACGCCGGCCATTACTGCGGCGCCGCAAAGCAGTGCAATTGCGGGATAGAGGGGAAGAGGATAATGCGGCAACTTGGTGGGTAGAAGCTCAAGAACGATCCATGCAGGCACCAACCAGGCGAGAAGGAAGCGCACGGCACCTTCGCGAATGCGCGCTATTGCGTAGACTATTCCCGGTGCGAGGAACAACCAGCCGGGCCAAAAGCCAACCAGCAGCGTTGCCACGTAGTACCCTGGCGGACCCCAGTGGCTTTCCTGGACGCCAGTCACCTTGCTAAAGAAATCCAATCCGATCGCGTCTGTGAAATACTGGCCGTTGGTCACAAGACCGATGGCAACCAACCACGGTACGTTGAGTATGATCAGTATCCCCAGCCCGAAGATCGGCCGCATCGACATGATCCAGGCCCATCGACGCTCCCAAAAGGACAGTGCGAAAACGGAGACTCCAACGAAGAACAGAATCATTGGGCCTTTGACCAACATGCCGATGCCGATGGCAAGCCCCAGCAATGCTGAATGGCGCAATTTTGGTTGCTCTGCGCCTTGCCTGGCGGCGATGAAGAAATGGGCAACAAGGAGCTGCGCCCCTGTCACGCATGCCAAGAGCACTGCATCCGTTTTGGCAATGTGAGCTTCGCCTATGAGCAATAGCGAGGATGCCATTA
>VFKO01000487.1 GCA_009885515.1 Rhodobiaceae bacterium
ATGGACTCAATTCTGGAACGCATCGAACGCAATCGCCGTTAACGAATTGTTGTTTCTCTCCACTGTGGCCGCTGTGTCCCTTACACTAGGGTAACGAATCGCAGCATGCGCGAGCGGCTCGACCGCTCCAGGGGGGAACAGTGCGCACGCTTTCATGGATCAGCCGCGCGTTTGCCGCGGCAGCCGCACTTGTTGCGGTCATACTGATTGTTGGTGGCAGCTACTTCATTGGCTTTGTCAGTGAAGTTCAACGTGGCCTCAGCGACCCTGCGTCAGCCAGCCTGCAAGCGGCAACGAAAATTGGCGCCGTCGAACAAACGCTTGGCTACGCGGGCTTTCTCAAAGCCTATCGCACATACCGCGTGACCGGCGACATCGCAATGCGCGAGCAGATGACCCGTCATGCGATGGAATCCGCACGCACGCTCGACAGTTTGCGCAAGTTCTACGCTGACACGCCGGCCGCAAATCGCGCCCTGAATGATGCAGCAAGTGTGATCGAAGCCTTTGCCGAGGTCGCCCGAACCGCGCCCGAATTGGGTCGTGCAGCACTTCGAGGCTCCGACAGCATGGACGCCCTGGAAACCTTGCCGCAAATTCCTCAGCTTGAAGCGACCTATTTGACCCTGCGTACCGCCCTCGAACGCTTGCGGTCGCAAACCCAGGCCCACCAGATGGGCGGCGTCGCCTGGGCGTTGAGCTGGAGCCAGATGCTCATAGTCGCAGCTCTCGCACTGCTTGTCATCGGCTTGCTCGCCGCCGCCGGACTGTTGCAGTTGGGAATCACTCAGCCATTAAAATCACTTGAACGCAGTTTGGCCTCCGTCGGCGACGGTCAGGTGACCCAACCTGTTTGGGGCACGGAGCGCACCGATGAAATTGGAACACTGGCCCGTGCCGGCGAAAAACTTCGCCGCTGTCTCAACGAAACCGAGGCGTTGAAGTCTCTCGCCGAGAAAGGCGAACTTCACATTCGCCTTGATGGCGGCGCTTCGGTTTTACTCGAGAAACTGGCATCAGGTGTAACCACCGCGACCCAGGCCCTGAAAACGGCAACAACTGAATTGTCCGCCATTCAGGGTGAACAACGCCAGCATATCGACGAAGCCGTCCAGAGGCTGGGCCAATACGGTTTCAAATTCGAAGAAGCAGCAGGCGCCATTCGCCTGCAAGCGTCTCATGCCATCTCAAACGCTGCCGAGAACATGCACGCCTCGATGACCGTAATTGTCGACACTGCCAGCGAACGCACACAGCGGCTCGCCCATATCGGCGGCCAGTTCGAACACAACGGCAAACAATTGTCCGAAGCCGTCGCGATGATAAAAGAAAAAACCGGAAACGCAGTCGATGGCATTACCAGTTCAATCATCGCCTTCAGAAAAGCCGCAGACAGTACACAAACCATTCAAAGCGCCTTCTTCGCGGCCTGCGACAATATCTCATCCGACGCGACATCGACCGCCGCAAACATCAAGGACTTGGCAACCCAGCTTCACGGCGTCGTCGGTCATGTTGATGGACGCCTCACCAGCAAGCTCAACAGCCTCGACGCGTTGGAAAAAACAATAGAAGCAGCTCTCGGCACTATCCAGGCCAAAGCACTCGAAACAATCACTTCCATGTCGACAGCCGCGGGCACCCTCGAACAGTACAATGCCGCAGCCGAAGCGCGCGCCGATAAATCTGTCGAAGACTTCGAAGACGTCGTGCGGCTCTTCCGCGAGGATTTACCGGTCCAGGCGCAAACGCCGGACTTTCTCGCTCTCGCCTCCGGCTTCCACCAGCAATTGGAAGCCATCAGATCCGAAGTGCGCGAACTCGCCATGCGCATCACGGAAGAACGCATCATGATGACCGCCGACATGCCCGCATCAACTCTGCCTCACAGCAGCGACGAGCCGCTGCGGCCTTCACACCGCACACTCGCCGACGTACCCATAAACGAAATCATGCAGCGTCTGAAAAACTTGACTGAAGAAATGAATGCCGACGCCGAAACCACCGATCCGGCCTTCGCACTCAAATCAGCTCTCGACGCCTTCGCCCAGGACGTAAAAGCGCTGGATCACGCCGAGCCGGACACACTGTCGAACGCACTCGCCCGCCACGCCGAAGCCATCGACGCAAGCGCCGGCGCCGTCGAGCCCTCAGCCACAGCACTACGTGCTGAGCTTCAGGCCATCACCAGCGAGCTACGCATTGTCGCCAACGCCACACACGATCCGGCCACAGCCCACGACTCAGCGCTCCACTTGGGCGCCCGGGCGGAATCCTTATTCAGCTATTTGACGCAGACTCATTCAAAGGCCTTCGACGAGCAAAACCTGCAAGACGAAGAAACAATGGAACAAACCACAAGCGATTTGGCTACCCTTGCCAAAATCATCGGCAAAATCGAAGTGCGCGCCTCGCAGCTCTCAGACAGCGCAGTCGCGGCAAGCCTCGACCAGCAATTCGATACGCGCAGCCCCAGCGAGTTTGAAAATTCAGGCAGCACTGGTAACGACGGCACCATCACCACCGTCTTCGAATCCATCGAGCGTCTTAACAACATTGCAGCCAGCCTCGCCCGCGCCGGCGACGCCGAGCGCCTGCGCAAAGCCGCGCACTGACACCAAATCCTCTTAAGTTTTGAGAAAGAAACTGGCGGGGGCGTGGATGCTGGGTACATCCACGCCCGTGACCCATCGGCAATGGGGGTTGCCTTCTGGCCGCCTGTTTGCCGGAGAGCCGGTTGAA
>VFKO01000282.1 GCA_009885515.1 Rhodobiaceae bacterium
CGGGCATTTGTGATCAAAGGTCTGGAGGTGGCGCGCAACGGTGCTGTCCCCGGTATCGAAGCGCTCATTGAGGTGGGGCGGTTGAATGGCGCGGTCGAGCCCTATCATCTGGGTTTTGTGTTGGGACCGCGCGTCAACGCCGGGGGCAGGGTGGGGCGCTGCGATCTTGGCTCGCTGCTGCTGTCAACGAATGACAAGGCGATCGCTCACGACATCGCGCACGAACTCGATGTGCTGAACGGGGAGCGCCGTGCCATCGAAAAAATCATTCTTGACGAAGCCATTGCGCTGGTTGAGCACGACGCGGCCCTGCGCGCGGCGCATGTGCTGGTTGTCGCGCGCGAAGGCTGGCATCCGGGGGTGATCGGTGTCGTCGCGGGGCGATTGAAGGAGCGTTACGGCAAACCCGCCATCGTCATCGCGGTCAATGACGGCGTGGGCAAAGGCTCTGGCCGGTCTGTCCCCGGTGTCGATCTGGGTACAGCCATTGTTGACGCACGCGACGCGGGGTTGCTTGTCAACGGTGGCGGGCACGCGATGGCGGCAGGGCTGACGATTGAGGCTGCCCGCGTTGACGCGCTCTCGGTTTTTTTGTCGAACAGACTGGCGCAGTCGTGCCTAGAGTCGGTTGAAGGCAGCGAACTCGTGATCGATGGCGCGCTTTCGGCCAAGGGTGCGACCGCTGCGTTTTGCGACCTGGTCGCGCGCTGCGGTCCTTACGGTTCGGGCAACAGCGAACCACTGTTCGCCCTGCCATCTGTGCGCGTGGCTTATGCCTCTATTGTGGGAGAGCAGCATGTGCGTTGTGTGCTGCAGGGTGGCGAGGGCGGGCGCGTTCCGGCGATTGCGTTTCGTGCCGTTCAATCGGAACTGGGGCCCATGCTGCTCCAGTCCAAGGGCCGCGAACTGCATGTCGCGGCGTCGCTGAAAGCAGACGAATGGCAAGGCCAACGCCGCGTTCAAGCCACCATCAGGGATGCGGCCTGGACTTAAAACCCAAACTGCATGCGGCCCTGGACGATTTCAAATTCAGTGTTGAGCGACTGGCCGGCGTAGTTCAAGCGGTCGATGTCGACCATTGCCACTTCGGCCATGAATTTCAGGTTCGCGTTCAGCTGCCAATTCAAGCCTACATTGACGATACTTTGTTGTCCGCCGCGAATGCACTCGGCAAACTGGAGACAGGCGGCGCCGGGCGTTCCCGCTTCCAAATCGAGGTCCATGGTGCTGTAGCGGCCTGAGAGCGACCATGCCCCCCAGGGCGAAGAGACAGCGGGGCCGCGCCAAACGGCGATATTGGTGTTATAGGCCAAGGGGACATAGCGTTTGTTCTCACCGGTGAAAATCCACTCGCCTTCGATGTACCATCCCGAAAATTCCGGATCGGCACCCGCTGTCAACAGCGTTGAATTATCGCGATCAACCGACCATTGAAACCATTCACCGACAAGATAAAAATTCTCCCAGTTCATTCCAGCTTCAAGTCCGAACAGCGATCCCCCCGTTGCCGGGATGGCGCCGGTGTCTACGAACCTCTCGCCGCTGACGCGGACTTCGGCGCGGTCGCGGAATTGCACGGTGCGGTCACCACCGGCTTCGCGCCCTTGCAAAGAGAGAATCTGCGCGCCGGTCGCGCCCACCTGCACATTTGACGTGCCATCCGACCAAAGCCGGTAGGCGGTGCGTCCGAAAATCTGGGTGCATTCATCGTCAACTGAAGTGCCGCCTGAATGTCCTGGCGCAGCGCAACCACCGAGACTGCTGGTCTTGTTGCCTGTAAAGGCGCCGGAGATCATAAAATTGTCTCCATCCCACAGCAGGTTTTCATGCTGATAGGTTGCTTCAATGCCGCGACGCGCATCTTCGCCGCCGAATGGTCCGGTCAGCGTCGAAACGACAGACGCACGTTCCATCGTTGACAGCTCATTGGACGATGTTGAGGCGCCAAGCGTCATGATCGGCTCAATCGCTCCGGCGTGAACGCGCAGACCCGGTATGCCCACGTAGCCGACGCGCGCGATATTGATGACCCCGCTGCCTTCGACGTCGGAGCCGCCGAACTCGAAGCGCAATTCATATATGAAGTCGCGGAAGAATTTTCCTTCGGTGCCGAAACGTACGCGTCGAAAAACGGCACCATCGCCCAAGTCGCAAAGCGGGTTCGTCGATGCGCAAGCATTGGCTGGCCCATAACCCGGTCCAAAGTCTGCATCGTCGAGTTGGTAGTGCGCCCAATCGAGTTGAATGGTTCCACGCAGCGCAAATTCGAAGCGCCCATCCCCTGAACGAACGACAGGCCGCCCATCGTTGAAAGTCCACTGGACTGCGTCCTGCGCTTGCTCAACTTTAGCCAGGCGTGATCCGGACTGTATTCTCTCGTCTTCGGCCTTGACTTTTTCTCCGGCGATCTCGTGTTCGAGTTTTTCCTGCCGCGCTTTGAGGTCTTGAAGTTCTTGCTCGCGCGGATCGGGTTGGTTCGCCCCGGGGGCAGACGGTGGGTATGGTGCCGCCAAAGGGGCAACGAATGGCGCGACGCCTAATAGCAGCGTTGGAACTAACGCTTTCAACATATTGCATCCCCGCTCGCGAATCGAA
>VFKO01000088.1 GCA_009885515.1 Rhodobiaceae bacterium
CGAAGTCGCCGAATTGCCCTTCCCACAGCACAAGCGCTTTGGGTTCGGCGAGGGTGTAGCCGTATTCGAAGCCCAAGGCCGCTTCTTCCGAAAGGAAGGAGTCGATGACTTCGAATTCGCCTTGGTCGTCGCCGATGTTTTGCAGCGGGTGATAGCGTTCTTCGGTTTCCTGATCGACGAAGGCCGCGTGACGCTGGCTGAACGTGCCGCGGCTTGAGTCCTGGCCTTCGAGGCGGACGTGGAACTTCTCGTCGAGCAGCGTGCCGAAGGCGAGAGCTTCTGCCGTCGCCCAATCGATGCCGTCGCCGGTTTCGATCATCTGCGCTTTTTGTTGAAGCTGGCGCTGGACCGTTTTGTGCAAATTGAAATTCGCGGGCGCGCGCGACAGGGCGGCGCCGACTTTCTTCAATTGATCGAGCGGAACGGCCGTGTCGCCGCGGCGCTCTTCGCCTTCGGCTTGTCCCATGCCGGCCCAAGCGCCATCGAGCCAGTCGGCGCGGTTGGCCTTGAAGCCGGTTGCCGCTTGGAGCGCTTCGTTCAAACGGTTCCCGAAGGCCGCTTTCATCGCGGCCAATTCGTCCGCGGTGATCGTGCCTTCGTCGAGCAGCCGCTTTTCGTAGAGGGCCAGCGTCGATTGGTGCGCCTTGATCGCCTTGTACATCAACGGCTGGGTAAACATCGGCTCGTCGGTTTCGTTGTGACCAAAGCGGCGATAACAGAAGATGTCGAGGACGACGTCCTTGTGAAATTTTTGACGGAATTCGGTGGCGACGCGGGCACAGTAGACTACGGCTTCCGGATCGTCGCCATTGACGTGGAAGATCGGCGCCTGGACCATCAAGGCCACGTCCGAGGGATAGGGCGACGAGCGCGAATGCATGGGCGCGGTGGTGAAGCCGATCTGGTTGTTGACCACGACATGGATGGTGCCGCCGGTGCGGAAACCCTTGGTGCCCGACATGGCGAAGCATTCGGCAACGACGCCCTGCCCCGCGAACGCCGCGTCGCCGTGCATCAAGACCGGAATTACCGTCGTGCGATGGACCTTGTCTTTGTATTGATGTTGCTTGGCGCGCACCTTGCCGAGGACGACGGGGTTGACCGCTTCCAAATGTGAAGGGTTGGCTGCGAGCGAGAGATGGACCTTGTTGCCGTCGAACTCGCGATCGGACGAGGCGCCGAGGTGATACTTCACATCGCCCGAACCGCCGACGTCGTCGGGGCTGGACGAACCGCCCTGGAATTCGTGGAAGATGGCGCGATAGGGCTTGGCCATTACGTTGGCGAGCACGTTCAGGCGTCCGCGATGCGACATGCCGAGCGAAATTTCCTTGGCGCCGAGCTTGCCGCCGACCTTGATGATCTGTTCGAGCGCCGGGATCAGCGCTTCGCCACCATCAAGGCCGAAGCGTTTGGTGCCGACGAATTTGATCCCACTGAAGCGTTCGAAGCCTTCGGCCTCGATCAGCTTGTAGAGGATCGCCTTCTTGCCTTCCGGCGTAAAGGTAATGTCTTTGCCGGCACCTTCGACGCGCTGTTGAAGCCAGGATTTTTCTTCCGGCTCGGCAATGTGCATGAACTGAATGCCGATATTGCCGCAATAGGTCTTGCGCAAGATGTCAAGCATCTGGCGAACGGTCGCGTAGTCGAGCCCCAACATGCCGTCGATATAGACCGGGCGGTCGAGATCGTCCGGGCCGAAGCCGTAGGATTGAGGATCAAGTTCGGGGTGCGGCGCGCGTTTGGTCAGTCGCAGCGGATCGAGATCGGCCTCGAGATGGCCGCGCACGCGATAGGCCCGGATCATCTGCGTGGCGCGCACTGTATCGACAACGGCGCGGCGACTTTCATCGGCGGACGGGATTGGAGCGAGTGCCGCCACTTTTTTCTGGAGTTCGCGGACCGTCGGTTCCTGGCGGGCGGGGGTTTTTGCCTGGGCATCAATTTTTGCCGGATCAGGTATGCCGGCCAAAGCGCGCGTCAGGTCGTCGGTTTCGGGCCAGTCAGTGCGGGCCCATGACGGGCGATGGACGCTGGTGTCGCCTGAACCGAGCGTAGAGAAGAAATTGCGCCAGCTTTCGTCGACCGAGTTAGGATCGGCGTGAAAGCG
Organism: Rhodobiaceae bacterium; assembly: GCA_009885515.1. GTDB lineage: Bacteria > Pseudomonadota > Alphaproteobacteria > Micropepsales > Micropepsaceae > SZUA-430. The sequence continues at coordinate 2,111 of VFKO01000088.1, forward strand.
TTCAAGCTGCGCTTCGATGAATAGCGCATTGGCGCCATAAAGGAATGACGATTGCTCAAAGACCGCGTTGGATTGTGCGTCTTTGGGTTGCGGCGATGGCATTGGTGTGTGTCTCACTTGCTCGCATTGTGTTTAAGCGAGGGCCTGCTAACAATCAGTGACCTTTCAGCACACGCAGCAAGGTTGTGCCGAGCGCGGCAGGTGAATCGGCGACGGTGATGCCCGCCGAGCGCATGGCTTCGATCTTGCCGTTCGCCGTGCCTTTGCCGCCCGACACGATGGCGCCGGCGTGGCCCATGCGACGTCCCGGCGGCGCGGTAACGCCGGCGATAAAGCCCACGACCGGTTTTTTGATCTTCGAGCGCTTGAGGAATTCGGCTGCGTCTTCCTCGGCCGAACCGCCGATTTCACCGATCATGATGATTGATGTGGTTTCGGGATCGGCCAAGAACATCTCCAGGCAATCGATGAAATTGGTGCCGTTGACGGGGTCGCCGCCGATGCCGATGCACGTTGTCTGGCCGAGCTTTGCGGCCGTCGTTTGGGCAACAGCCTCGTAGGTCAGCGTTCCGGAACGCGAGACAATGCCGACGGAACCGCGCATATGGATGTGGCCGGGCATGATGCCGATCTTGCATTCGCCGGGCGTGATGACGCCGGGGCAGTTCGGGCCGACGAGGCGGGTTTTCGAGCCCTGCAGCGCGCGCTTGACCTTGACCATGTCGAGGACGGGGATGCCCTCGGTGATGCAAACGGCAAGAGCCACGCCCGCGTCGATCGCCTCAAGAATGGCGTCGGCAGCGAAGGGCGGGGGCACGTAAATGGCGCTTGCCGTCGCGCGGGTTTTTTCGACCGCTTCGGCGACCGTGTCGAAGACCGGCAGGTTCAGGTGCGTGGACCCGCCTTTACCAGGCGAGATGCCGCCGACCATTTTGGTGCCATAGGCGATCGCCTGTTCCGAATGGAACGTGCCTTGGTTGCCGGTGAAACCCTGGCAAATCACTTTGGTATTCTTGTCGACGAGGACGGCCATGAGGGATGCGAGATCCTATTTGCGAATGGAGCTGACGGA
>VFKO01000502.1 GCA_009885515.1 Rhodobiaceae bacterium
CCCATTCAAAAACCGAACCCGCCGATCCACATTCCCGGCGGCGGCTCGGTCGAGACCTACGATTTCTGCATCGACAACACCTATTCCTATTCCTACCTGTCGTTCTCCGGCTACATCCGCGGCAAGGCCCTGATGCAAGGCTATTGGGACCGCGTGGCTGAGCGCAACGCGCCCGACACCTCGCCCTATCGCGCGGGTTTCGCGCAAACGATCTGCGTCGCCGACACCGACGAAGAGGCCGAGCGTCTCTACAGCGAACACGTGCTCTACTTCTACAATCGCTGTCTGCACGTTTACGCAGGCTTCGCCGACGCACCCGGCTATCGCACGATCAAGACGATCCAAACCGGCGCGCTGTCCCAATACGCGCCGCCGATCGACGGTTACGCGCATCTGACTTGGAAGGACCTGATCGACGGCGGCCACGTCATCGCCGGCAGTCCCGAAACGGTGCGCCAGCGCATGGAAGAACTCATCAAAGGCCTGCGCGTCGGCAACATCTTTTGCCTCATGCATGTCGGCAACATGCCGAAGGAAAAGGCGATGTACTCGACGCAACTCTTCGCCGAGAAGGTGATGCCGAAATTGCGCCACCTCTATCCCGAATACGCCGATGATGGGCGCTTCTGGTGCAAGCCGATGAAAGCCCAAGTCAAACCCGGAAGCCTGCCGCGTGCCGAAGACGCCGCGCGCATGGCCCGCGGTTAAAAAGGGAGGACGATAGCCATGGAACTCAAAACCATCCAAACCCCGCGCGTCCCCGTCCGCTATTACGAAGGCGGCAGCGGCAAACCCTTAGTTTTTCTTCACGGTGCTGGCGGCATCATTCCCACCGACCCGTTCCTGGACAGACTGGCGAAAAAGTTTCATGTCTACGCGCCTCTGTTGCCGGGTTACGGCGACAGTCAGGAATGCCCGACGCTACGCGACATGCTCGACTTTACGCTGCACACGCTCGACGTCGTTGAGGCGCTCGGCCTCAAGGACCCGATCCTCACCGGCCACTCGATGGGCGGCATGATCGCGGCCGAAATGGCGGCCGTCGCGCACAACGATTTCACCAGACTGGGGCTCATTTGTCCGGCGGGCCTGTGGATCGACAAACACCCCATCGCCGACTTGTTTGCGATGCTGCCCTACGAAATGCCACCTTACCTCTTTCACGATGTCGAGATGGGCACGAAGTTGATGACGGCGGGCGTCGCTCTCGACAATCCCGAGTGGCTCAAAGGCTTCCTGGTGATGAACGCGCGCCAAATGGGCACGGCCGGAAAGCTCCTTTTCCCGGTCCCCGACCGCGGCCTCAGCGAACGACTCTATCGGATCAAGGCGAAAACACTTCTCGTCTGGGGCGCCAGCGACAAGCTGATCCTGCCCATCTACGGCGAAGCCTTTAAGAAGGCGATCAAAGGCGCACAGCTTGCCATCATTCCGAAGGCGGGGCATTTGATCAATCTGGAGCAGCCGGACGAATTGGTGTCAGCACTCGGTCAGCTCAATTGAAAATCCGATAGGGCAGCGGCATCGAAAGGCTCATGATCATTCTCCCTGGAGCCGCAACGCGACCGCGCTGATGATGGACTCGATGCCCAGCAAGAGTTGTCCCTCGTTGAGCACGGACCCGCATACGATAGTGTGCCCGGCCGCATTCAGGCGCTGGGCTTGGCTTTCGAGATATGGGACGTGAACGAACCCGGCGACTTTCGGTCCGCTTACCTCCGCCGCCGCCATCAATTTGTAGAACAGCATATTGCAGACGTAGTCGCCGGCATCGTCGGACCGCTCCATGGGAACGCCCGCTTGTTGCAAGCGCCCTGCAATCTCCTTCAACGGTAAGCGCGAGGGATAAAGCGCCGGCCCATGCTGGTTGACGCAACCCGTGCCGGAGCAGGCACCGGTAAAGTCCGGCCGGTCCGTGGCAACGCAATTGCGGGCGGTCGACTCGAGCGTGACACCCATAGCCTTGGCGCTGAGCCCGAACGACACCACGGCCTCGGGCTGCAACGCCGACAATAACGGAAACATGGTGGTGCTCCACATCTCGAACGTGACCGGCAAAGTCCGCACCACCAAGCGCGCACCGGCTGGCTGCCAACCCGTTCGTTCAAGCTCCTCTATCGCCCAAGCCGTCGGGTTTTCCGGTGCACCGGGAAACGCAGAAAACCCTGTGGCGAGGATAAGCGGTGGATTCATCTACCCTTTGCCTTTCGCGCTGGCGCCTTGGTGAGAAGGTTGGCATGCGCAGTCTTGAGCGCACTCTCAGCCGTCCTTGCGTCCATGAACTTCAGGTGCAGCCACGTCGCGCCCTTATCGCCCCAGGCATTCGGGATGCGTTGAAACATCTTTGGTTCCGCCGCCGTCGTCATCTCCTGTTGCTCGGGCGTCAACTTCACCATCGCCCGCCCGTCTTTCTCGGACAGTGTCGAAAAAATCTTTCCGCCCGCGCGAAACGACGCCAGCTCGAAGTGCGGCGCCTCAATCGCATCGGGCATCGACAGCGCCAGTTTGCGAAAGGCCGCGACCGATATCATGCTACGGCGTGACCACATTGAAGTTCGGCTGCACCGGATCGATCAGCCCAATCAGCTCGGCATAGGCGTCGCTCTTGCCCGAGACCTTCACCGCACCCGTCACCGTCTTTAGCGTCAGCGGCACGCCCGCAAGCAGCGTCTCCAGCAGATCCGAGCGCTTCATCGTTGCCGTCGCGTCCGCCTTGTCGTCGACGATCCCTTCCTCGTGGATGAGAACGCCGTTTTCGATGGTAAGCAAATGCTTCTCGTTCACGTCGCTAAGCACGAGATTGATCTTCAACGACTTGCCAACCGAGCGTTCCGAATTGAATCGAACAGCCGCAAAGTCGAGCATCATAGTAGTCGGCGTCGCCCGCACCAGCGCGGCGCTGAAGCGCTGAATGCCGGCATCGACCACGCCGTGCCGAAGCTCCTGCGCGCCGGTCAGATAGATGTTGCGCCACGTGCCGGCCTCTGCGCGATAGCCGAGCTGCGTGTACACGTCGGCCAGCATCTCCTTCGCCTTCGTATTGCCGGCATCTGCGAAGACGACATGATTGAGCAGCATCGCGGCCCATCGATACGCGCCCGTCTTCGCCGCGGCGCCGGCCTTCCCGATCACTGCGTCAGCGCCGCCCATCGCCTCCACGTAGTGCGTGCCAGCCGCGACCGGCGGCAGCGCGTTCAGCGACGACGGATTGGCATCGTACCACCCCATGTAGCGCTGATACACCGCCTTCGAGTTATGGCTCATCGTGCCGTAGTAGCCGCGATTGTACCACTCGTGTGCCAGCACATCGGGCAGCTGCAACTGTTCGGCAATCTCGACGCCGGTCAGCCCGTTGTTCATCAATCGCACGGTCTGATCGTGCAGGTACTTGTACGCGTCGCGATGCTTGGCCAAAAAATTCTTGATAACGCCGGTGCCGAAACGCGGGATGCCGTGCGCGGCGAACATCACGTCGCTGGTGTCGCCGTAGAGCCGGATCGATTGCGTTAGATAATCCGCCCAATCCTTCGCATTGCGCACAAGTGCGCCGCGCGCCGGCAGCAGATTGTGCATCGTCGCATTCGCGTTCTCCGCCATGAAAAGCGCGCGCATCTGCGGCAGATGAAAGTTCATCTCGGCCGGCGCTTCCGTTCCCGGCGTCACCTGGAAGACCATCGTCACGCCATCGACCGTCATCTGGGTGCCGGTCCTGGAAATGATGTCCGTCGGCGCGATCAGCGAAATGGCGCCGCTCGAAATCCCGGGCCCAAGCCCCGACGTCATCTCGCCCTCGACGCCGCGCGGCAACGTGGTTCCGAACTGGAATCGCGCGCGGCGCGTCATTGCTGGCCCCGCGATCACGTTCTCTGAGATCGAGTGCTCCATAAAGCCTTCCGGCGCGATTATCTTCACGCGGCCCGCTTTCACGGCCTCCTCGGTCGTGACGCCCATGACGCCGCCGAAATGGTCCGCATGGCTGTGCGAGTACACGACGGCGACAACCGGCTTGTCGCCCACGTGCTTCTTGACCAGCGCCAACGCTGCCTTTGCCACCTCAACGGTCGTCAACGGATCGACGACAATGTATCCTTTGCCGGTCTGGATGAACGACACAGTCGACACGTCGAATCCGCGCACCTGATAGATGCGCTCGGCCACCCTGAAGAGGCCGCTCTTCGTCACCAACTGCGCCTGCCGCCACAGGCTTGGGTTTGCGCTCTCCGGTGCCTCGCCCTTCAGGAAGTCGTAGGACGCGAGATCGAACACGACCTTGCCGCTCTCGTCCTTGATTTTCGGCTCATCCAGCGTCGCCACAAACCCGCGCGCCGCAAAGTCGAAGTCCTGCTTGTTGGAGAACGGCAGCTCTTTCAGGATACTCTCGCGCGCCTCCTTCGTGGAGGTCGTCGCCTCCGCCACCACGTCTTGCGGAATACTGGGCGCCGGCGCACCCAGGATTATCGGCAGCACACCGCGAAACATAAAGGCAAACCCGATCAGAAGCGCGGCTGTAACTGCCACCCCGATTCCAAGTCCGCGTGCAAACGATCCCATAGTGCAGTCCCCTTTTTTCCTCAGCAGACATTAAAAGCTTTTTTTCTGCCGCACCATCCAAAAGATCACATTGTCCAGCACAAATGCCACCCTCCTGGAGACCCATTTCTTCACCATTCCCGGTTTCTCAATTTATGAGCAAACACACGTCTGGCCATGCGGCCAAATTTCCTGTTGCGTTCATGAGCCGCGGCAACACTTTCCGAATTGCGCCGCTCCTCACGCTGCAGTTTCCCGAAACGCTTCACCCGCTCGGCGTCCAGCGTCCCCGCATCCAATGCTGCTTGCACCGCACAACCGGGTTCGCCCTCATGGCCGCAATCGCTGAACCGGCAGGCGGCCGCCAACCCGGCGACATCGGAGAACACTTCGGCCAATCCCTCCGCCGCGTCGACGATCTGCAACTCGCGCATACCGGGCGTGTCCATTAGCCAGGCACCGCATTCCAGCCGGTGCAGCGAGCGCCCAGTCGTCGTGTGCCGCCCGCGTGCGTCGTCTTCGCGAATACCTTGAGTATGCTGAAGCGCCTCACCGCGCATGCTATTGACAATCGTTGACTTGCCCACGCCCGACGAACCCAGCAGCGCCAAAGTTTGCCCACGTCCAAACCAGGGCTCCAGACACTTAAGGCTCAGCGGCGCGCGTGCATCGAACGCCTCAACCACCAATCCCCGCATCAACCGGCGAGCTGCGGTCAAGAAAGGCTCAACGTCATTCGAAAGATCCGCCTTGGTAATCACCACCACCGGCGCCACCTCGGCTTCCGCCGCCAGCGCCAAATAGCGCTCCAGCCTTGCCACATTGAAATCCTGGTTCGCCGATGTAACCAGCAGCAACGTATCGACATTCGAAGCAATCAGCTGCACCCGCCGCCCGCTGCCTGCGCTTTTGCGTTTGAACACGCTGCGCCGCTCAAGCAGGCGCGCCGGACGCTTGCTTTCCACATCAAGCAATAGCCAGTCTCCAACCGTCGCCTGAACCTCGTCACCTTCCGAGTGCGCAAACGGCAACACACGGCCCTCATATCCTGGCCCCGAAACATCAAGCGCGTCACGGTGCACCGCCAACACCCGCACGGCTAAGTAAGCCGCATCGTCGTCCGTCAACTGCGCTTGAAAGTGAGCGCCCCATCCATAGTCCTTCAATGTCAATTGCTTCACAGCTTTATCATCCAGTTTGCAGGCAAGCCTGCGCAAGTTCATAGGCTCGCGAAAACCGCGAACGGCGAATTTGGACTGGACGAGAAAAGGGTTAGCGACGACCGCTAGGCGCGCAACTCTTGCGCAACGCCAGCCCGAAGGGAAATGGCTACAATGGTCATGATTTCCTCCTTCAGTTTGGCAATAGGTGCGATCTTTATGCCATCCGTTGATGCAACACGCCAGAAAATCTTCAAGGAGCCCTGTTCGGGCTTTCCCTGGCGCGCAGTAAGAAAAGAGTAGTCGACGACCCGTAACACCGTAACATTGGTCAAGAACTGCGGAAATCTCCGTAACATGTCCCGTCATCTGTGTACGCACAAAATTCATACCATGAGCCTCTAAGGCGGGTTCCGGGCCACGCCTCGTCCGAAACCTGCGTCACAGGCTTTTAGTCACCGATTCAGTTGTCAAGTCGCAGCGAAAGACGGGCCTAGATAAACCAAACTCAGAAGAAAGAACATATAAAGAACAATTTGACGAAACGCTAGCAGAAATCGGAAGGGTGCGCCACTTTGACCGGCCATGCGCCGGACCCGGTTTAAGCCTTCACCACCACGTGCGAATTCCGGTCGATCAGGGATAGTATCCGCAACAGATCGGGCCGTTTGAAGGCAATGCAGCCGGCCGTAGGGGCATAGTTCTTTCGCGCGATGTGAAGGAAGATGGCGCTTCCTGCGCCCCGTACCACTGGCCCGTCGTTATAGCCCACGACAACGATGAGATCGTAGAGACGGTCCGTCCGCCACAACGCCTCGGCGCTGGCCGTGTAGGGCAGGCTGACACTTTGATTGTAACGAGGGTCCGCGGGCGCATCGCACCAGCCGTCGTTCTTCCGTAACGCCCGCCGCGAGAGTAGGGTTTTCGGCGCGCCAACGCGGTCGGCGCGGTAAAACACTTCGCGCAGCGGCCAGCGCCCCGCAGGCGTAGCGCCGTCACCTTCTCGCTTGGTCGTGCGCACGCCACCGGCCCCAAGGGCGCAGCGAAAGCGCAAACCGCCGATGCATGCGAAGCCATTTGCGGAGACTACCAAATCGCGCGGTCCCTGGTCCTTCAGCGCCATCAGGAATCCGGCAGCCCCCGCCGTCGTCAGCACAGCTCGTCGTGATAGAACGGTGTTCACATGTTCACCGTTGTTGGAGACATCGGAATGCGAACCTCGCCGTTTTCGGGGGATCATCGTGTGAAATGGCTTGATGCGCAAGCTCCGAAATGTTGTGGAGTCACCACCAACCATAGAGCAAGCGTCATGACTAAGACGTCCGCCATTCTCGGCTCCATCGCGTTTTTTCTCATAGCGCCGGGTATATTGGCGGGCGCGCTGCCCTGGCTGATTTCCAAGTGGGAGTTCGCAGCTCCGATGGCGGGCCTCGAGGCCAGTCGCGGTGTTGGCGCGGTGCTGATCGCCCTCGGCCTCATTTCACTGATCGACTCATTCCGGCGCTTTGCCATGGAAGGGTTGGGCACGCCGGCGCCCATTCTGCCAACGCAACGCTTGATCGTCAGCGGTTTTTATCGCCACGTGCGCAATCCCATGTATGTGGGAGTGATCGCGGTCGTGCTGGGCCAAAGTATTCTGTTCGGCAACGCAGCGCTGTTGGCCTACGCCGCCATCATTTGGCTTGGCTTCCATATTTTCGTGATGGCCTACGAAGAGCCAACACTCAAGCGCGTGTACAGCTCAGAGTACGATGTCTACTGTCAAAATGTCCCGCGTTGGCTGCCGCGACTGAGTGGGTTTACACCGGCGTAAACGCCGTCCCCTCACCCTTTTTTTGCAAGTGCAAAAAAAGACCCTCTCCCGCAAGGGGAGAGGAAGGGGTGACAGCTTGCCAACGATCAACCTAAAGAAAACTATCGTCCCTTCCTCTTTCCTTGCGGGAGAGGGTCTTTTTTGCTTTCGCAAAAAAGGGTGAGGGGTCCAGCTTCGGCACTTCCAACGGAGGACACGTCGCGTGAAATACTTTCTACCGATCCTGCTCTTTCCGCTTCTCGTTAAAAATGCGCTTCGGCATTCTCCCCGCCACCTTCGCCCGTGTCTTGGAGCCGGAAATCGCTTGCGAATTAGATTGCTCTTCGCCCTGCAGCTTTTGATAGCGCATCAGACGCAGATCATCGACCACGCCAGCCGTCACCGCCTCCTGCACCGCGCAGCCCGGCTCATTCAAATGCGTACAATTGGAAAATTTGCACGTCGCGGCCAGCGCCGCCAGATCGTCAAATACTTCGTCAACACCCTGCGCCACATCCAGCAGCTGCAACTCGCGGATGCCCGGCGTATCCATCAACCAGGCGCCGTTCGAAAGGCGATGCAGCGAGCGCGCCGATGTCGTGTGGCGGCCTTTGTCGCCGCCCACGCGGCTGCCCTGGGTTGCCTGCAACGATTGCCCCATCAAGCTGTTGACCAGCGTAGATTTTCCGACCCCCGACGAACCCAGTAACGCCAGCGTTTTTCCGCGTCCCAACCAAGGTTCAAGTTGCTTACCCACGTCGGCATTCTTGGCATTGATTGCCTGAACCGAAAGCCCCGGCTGCATCTCCTGCACCGCCTCGACAAAGGGTGTGACGTCATTTGACAGATCTGCCTTGGTGATCAGCACCACCGGAGTAGCGCCTGCTTCTGCCGCCAATGCCAGGTAACGTTCAATGCGCGCCAGGTTGAATTCCTGATTGGCCGAAGTGACCACGAACAACACGTCCACGTTTGCGGCGATCATCTGCACGCTGCGCCCACGGCCGGCGCTCTTGCGTTTGAAGACGCTATGGCGGTCAAGCAATCGCAGCGCACGCCGCGCCGCATTGACGAGCATCCAGTCGCCGGTTGTCGCCGTGTTGGCTCTGTCACGCTGCGTAAACCCTGCTATGCGCCCTTCGAACGACGGCCCCGCCACGTCGAGCGCATCCCGATGCACCATGACCACACGCACCGGCAGGGCGTCGCCATCCTCGGGCGTCAGCTGCTGCTGAAAATGCGGGCACCAGCCATAGTCTTCCAACGTCAGCTTGTGAGGAAGTGGCGGACTTTCCAATGTGCTATCAATCCCGATCAGCGCGGACAATCCCGCGCCGCACAGGGTAAGATGGCAGGCAGAGGCGGTCAACGGCCCAGAAATGGTGCTATCTTCAAATTGAGTCTGGCATACCGAAATGAGGGCTACGCGCTTTGAACAATCTCTGGACGGAACTTCGCCGCCGCAACGTCTTGCGCGTCGCGGGTGTTTACGGCGTCGTCGGCTGGGTCCTGGCGCAGGCGGCCGCCCTGCTCGAGCCTGCTCTGTCGTTGCCGCCGTGGTTCGACACCCTTGTCGTCACGCTGTTGCTGCTCGGGTTTCCCGTGGCGCTTCTGCTGTCGTGGGCGTTTGAGCTGACACCCGAAGGCATCAAGCGCACCACGGATTTGCATGGGGACGAGCCGCATCAGGCACCGGCCAATCGCATCCTCGACTTCGCCATCGTCGGCGGGTTGGGCTTGGTTGCTGCGATGATGGTCTTCATGCCGGCGCCGGAGCGCACAGCTTCAATTCCTGCCGAACTTGTCGCAGCCATCTCGCCCGCCTCCATCGCCGTGCTGCCTTTCGCCGATCTCTCACCGGCGGGCGATCAAGCCTATTTCTCCGACGGCATCGCCGAAGAAATTCTCAACGTGCTGGCCCACACCGACGGTCTGAAAGTCGCATCGAGAACGTCGGCGTTCCAGTTCCGCAAATCCACCATCGGCATTCCGGCAATTGCCAAGTCCTTGAGCGTTCGCCACATCCTGGAAGGCAGCGTTCGCCGGGCGGGCGAAACGGTTCGCATAACAGCCCAGCTCATCGACGCCCAAACCGACGCGCATTTGTGGTCGCAAACTTACGACCGCCCGCTGACGACAGCGACGATCTTTGCCATCCAGGACGAAATCGCGAAAGCCATTGTCGGGCAACTCACGACCAGTATCGGCGGAGCACCCACCCTCAAGGCGCCTCCCAAGTCGGACACCGACAATCTCGATGCCTACGACCTCTACCTCAAGGGCCGCGACCTGTTCATCAACCGCAACGAAGAACGACTTGGCGAGGCGGCGCGCATACTCAAACAATCCATTGCGAGAGACGCCAAATTCGCCCGCGCCTGGGAAATGCTGGCCGCAGTTTACGCCGTGTCATCGGCCTGGGGTCTAACGCAGGAACAGGACTATAGGGCCTTGTCCATGGACGCGGCCGACAAAGCGCTAAGCCTTAACCCTGATCTCTCGATGCCTTACGCGGTGCGCGGGATTGCACAAAAAAATCTGGTTCCGCGAGGTGGGACGGCGGGTTGGGAAGATTCTCTTGCCAGTTTTTCTCAGGCAATCGCTCGCGACCCAAAGAACACGACCGCCATCTTTTGGCGTGGCACAACCTATGAGCTCCTCGGGTATTTCGATCTTGCCCTCGCCGACTTAAGGAAATGTCTTGAGATCGATCCGGTCTATGAAATTTGCCGCCGGTTCATTGCAACGGAGCATGTACTTGCCGGCCGAATTGATGAAGGTCTTCGCGTCTACGAACAGGGATTGGAAAAAGGGTATCGGAATAACGAGTCGTTATTTGCTGCTGCCTACGCTGCGCGTGGCGATCGAGCGGCCGCGCTCGCTCTGCTGGTGCTGGCCTATCCCAAAAGGCCGCAATGGGTGCGTCCGATTTTCCGGTCGCTGGTCGACCCCAACTTTAACGAAGCCGACCGCAAGGATGCGATAGCACTTCTGGATGCGACGAGCTCGCCGGAAGGAGATCAGGTCGATGCGCGATTTTATTTGCGAGACTACGCGGGCATGCCAACAGCAGACGATCAAAATCCGGTTTGGTGGTATCGTTTCGACTCCGCCTTCTTGAAGTCGGAAGCGCGAAAGAAAATGATACGCCAATGGCGTCTGCCAGAATACTGGCGCAAGCACGGCTTCCCGCCGCAATGCCGTGCGGTGGGTTCGGATGATTTTGTCTGCGATTGAGCTCACGCTCCACGACAATCCCGTCACTGAAGTGACCGCCGTTACCGCGCACCATCAATCCGCCGCATTCGGCACGACAACGCCCAATTCGCATCGCAATCGCGTCGTTATCGGCGCGCATTGGTGTCCCCACAAGCGGTACAGGACCGCCGCTTAGAGGGCCACACCCATGACATCGTCAAGTTTCACCAGCGGGAGCCCGCACCGGCACCCCCGTATTCTGTTGCGCCGGGTTTTGATAGCCCTATTTGCCTCATGTGCAGCCATTCCCGCACTCAGAGCTGAGCCCGCCGTTTTGGTCACGCCCGACGACATGGGCACCGGTTCGCTGCTTCTGAAAACCACCGAGGGCGGCAAGTATCTTGAAGCCCCGCGCCTGAAGACCGATGTCTCGGTCAATGTCTCGGGCCCCATTGCCCGGACCCGCATCACCCAGCGCTTCGAGAACCCTTCGGACAAATGGGTCGAAGGCGTCTACGTCTACCCGATGCCGCAAAACGCCGCCGTCGACACGCTGAAAATGCAAGTCGGCGACCGCTTCCTCGAGGGACAAGTCAAGGAACGCGTTGAGGCCCGCCAGATCTATGAAAAGGCCGCCGCAGCCGGCATCAAGGCCACCCTGATCGAACAGCACCGCCCCAACATCTTCACCAATTCGGTCGCCAACATCGGCCCTCACGAAACTATCGTCGTTCAGATCGAATACCAGGAAGCGGTCCGCCTGGATGGCGACAAGTTCGAACTGCGCGTGCCGCTGGTTGTCGGTCCGCGCTACATCCCCCGTCCCGATGTGGCGATGGTCAATGTCTCGACGGAGAGCCCAACGCTGCTTTTCAGCAATCCCGCTCCCGATGCACACGCGATTACGCCCCCAGTGCTTCACCCCAAATATGGCAAGATCAACCCGGTCTCGTTGCGTGTGACGTTAAAATCGGGCGTCTCGCTCGCCGCCATCAACAGCCTCTATCACCAAGCCAAGATCGAAAAATCTGTCGAAAACACTGCGACCGTCACGCTCGACGGCAATGTACCAGCCGACCGCGACTTTGTTCTGAACTGGAAATTGGCCGCTCAAGCCAAGCCGCAAGTAACCCTTTTCCGCGAAACCATCGGCGGGCAAAACTACTACCTCGCCACGGTCGTGCCGCCGGCAGGCTCCTCCGCCCGGCAACGCCAGCCGCGCGAAGCCATCTTCGTCATCGATAATTCCGGTTCCATGTCCGGCGAGTCCATGAAGCAGGCTAAGGCCGCGCTGCTGACCGCACTCAGGAAACTGAAACCCGAAGACCGCTTCAACGTCATCCGCTTCGACGATACATACGACGTGCTTTTCAGGGACGCGGTTTCTGCGGACAAAACCAACGTCACCGTGGCTGAGCGCTTCGTCGGCAATCTCGAAGCCAACGGCGGTACCGAAATCCACGCCGCGCTGAAAGCCGCACTCCACGACACGCATCCCACCGACACCTCGCGCCTGCGCCAGGTTATTTTCCTGACCGACGGCGCGGTTGGAAACGAGGATCAGGTGCTGGCGGAAATCGGCAAGTCGCTTGGCCGCTCGCGCCTGTTCACCATCGGCATCGGTTCGGCGCCGAACTCGTACCTGATGGAGCACATCGCACGCCAGGGCAGGGGCTGGTTCACCCACATTGGTTCGGAAAGCGAAGTCGAAACCCGCGTCGTTGAACTCTTCAACAAACTCGAAAATCCACTGATGACCGATCTCAAAGTCGGCACCAATGGCGTAACGCTCGAGACCTGGCCCAACCCGCTGCCCGATCTCTACGCGGACGAACCGGTGGTGATGACGTCGCTGACGAACGCCACGTCAGGCACCATCAGACTCGAAGGCCGCATCGGCACCGCGCCGTGGAGCACGACACTTGAACTCAGCGCCGCCGAACCCGGCAGCGGCGTGTCCAGGATTTGGGCGCGCTCCAAAGTCTCGGCGGTTGAGGCTTTGCGCTACAAGGGCACCAACGAAGGCGACATCGACGGGCAGGTGTTAAAAGTGGCGCTCGATCATCACCTGGTCTCAAGACTGACCAGCTTGGTCGCCGTCGACATCACGCCAAGCCGTCCCACCGGCGAAGCACTGTCGAGCCACGAATTGCCGACCAACCTGCCGCAGGGTTGGAACTTCGAAAAAGTCTTCGGTGAAGACCCATCGAACACCGAGATCAAAGCCTCTATCGACCCAACACTGATGTTGAAGCTGGCCATGTCGGATAAGTCCCCATCGGCCACAGACGGGCTGGGCGTCTCACTACCGCAAACCGACGCGGGCACGGACCTTGTGCTCTTCCTCGGGTGCTTACTCCTCTTGTCGGGAAGCGCCATACTGCTCATGCTCCGCGTACGGATGGTAAGAGTTTACTAAGAAAATGCTCACACGAAGCAACGAAGAAACGAAGACAAACAAAAGAGGAAACTTCCTCTTCGTCCCTTCGTTGCTTCGTGTGAGTCCCCTTTCGGGCTTCGCCATTGTCATTGTCATCTTGGGACTTGCATTCACAGGCAACGCGCTCTTCATTCGCGCCAAGGCCATACTTGCGCAGGTTCTCCTCGAACAGGCTTGGCAAACCACCATCGCCACCGGCAAAGCAACAAAGGCCTGGAACTGGGCCGACACACATCCGATCGCCCGCATTGAGTTCCCCCGCCTGCACCAATCAGCGATCATCTTGGCCGAAGCCGGCGGCGAAGCACTCGCCTTCGGCCCGGCACACGTCGCCGCCTCGCCGCTTCCCGGCGCCAACGGCACCAGCGTCATCGGCGGCCACCGCGACACCCACTTCAATTTCATCAAAGACCTCAAACCGGGAGACGCGATCACCGTCACGACGCAAAGCGGAATCCAGCTCAACTACCGAATGACCGGCGCCAGCATCGTTGACGCCCAGTCCTCAGGAATAGTGACCGCAGGCAAGACTCAGCGCCTGGCGCTGGTCACATGCTACCCCTTCGACGGCCTGCAACGCGGAAAGTTACGTTACGTAGTGTTCGCCAAAGCGGTGCCCGATCAATAACGCGCTTGGCGAAGCACGCAGACACCGGTAAGTGAGCAAACTAACCGGAAAGTCCAATGCACGAAATCCATCCGCTCCTCTGCGTCGCCGACCAAACCGCGCAACTGTGGGGCAAGGATGGACGCCTGCTCGCCACAAGCACCCAGATTGTGTGGTACAAAGATTAGATGCGCGACCAAACATGCATACCCACGTCATCATAGGCGGCGGTCCCGCGGGCTTGATGGCCGCCGAAGTGCTCAGTGCGGCGGGGCGCTGTGTCACGCTGTACGAGCGCATGCCCACTGTCGGTCGCAAACTCCTGATCGCCGGGCGCGGCGGGCTCAACCTCACGCATTCCGAACCTTTCGAAAAACTGCTCTCACGCTACGGCGCTGCAAACGCGCAGCTGGAACCGGTCCTGAAGGCGTTTCCACCGGCGGCGTTAATGGCCTGGGCGCAAGGATTGGGGCAGGAGACATTCATTGGCTCGAGCGGGCGGGTATTTCCGAAGGCTCTTAAGGCGTCCCCCCTATTGCGCGCCTGGCTGAAACGTCTGGCGGCCCGACGTGTCGAAATCAAAACACGGCACGAGTGGCGTGGCTGGAACAAAGATGGGCGGCTGATTTTTCGCACAGCAAGCGGAGAGGACATTGCCGTCTCAGGCGCATCCACTATCCTCGCCCTCGGCGGCGCAAGTTGGCCCGGGCTGGGATCGAACGGCGCCTGGGTCGAAATTCTTTCACGGCGCGGCATCGAAATTGCGCCGCTTCGCCCAGCCAACTGTGGCTTCAACGTCAACTGGAGCGAGGCTTTGCGCGCCCGTTTTGCCGGCACGCCGCTTATGGGAATCGCGCTGAACTTCAATGGACAAACACACCGCGGCGAAGCCGTTATCACCCATTATGGAATTGAGGGCGGCGCAATTTACGCCCTATCGGCGGCGTTGCGCCAAGCCATCGAAGGACAGGGAACGGCGATGGTGTCGCTGGATCTGCGCCCGGAACAATCTGCCAGCGCGCTCGCGGAAAAACTAAATCGATCAAGAGCCGGCGAAAGTCTAGCCAATTTCCTGCGCAAAGCCGTCAACCTGGCGCCTATCGGCATAAACCTGCTTCGAGAAGTTTACGGCCCGCAATTATCGACTGAACCCAAGGCACTGGCCAACCAAATCAAGGCGTTGCCTTTGCTACTGACCGGCACTCAAGGCCTTGACCGTGCGATTTCCACGGCAGGCGGCGTGCCTTTCCGCGAGCTCGACGATGGTTTGATGCTTCGAAAACTCCCCGGTGTGCACGTGGCAGGCGAAATGCTCGACTGGGAAGCCCCGACCGGCGGATATCTGCTGCAAGCGTCTTTCGCAACCGCAGTAAGGGCTGCCCAGGCAATTTTGCAGAATA
>VFKO01000388.1 GCA_009885515.1 Rhodobiaceae bacterium
GCCGAAAAAAGATCCTCTCCCGCAAGGGGAGAGGAAGAAAAACGCAGTTGCAAAAAATGTTCTTTCTTCCTCTCCCCTTGCGGGAGAGGATCTTTTTTGCTCTTCGCAAAAAAGGGTGAGGGGTGGGCGCTGATACCGAGCGAATCCAGCACCCGCCGCCCACGAGCGAGCCAAGGCGGGTGCCGTTGTTGAGGCCGCGAACCGTCGAACCGGCCCCTTGTCATCATGGCAGACCCTGAACGCACCCTCGGCTCTCCCCCGATGACCGTGACCATCGAAGCTCTGGCATGGAGGCGTGCTCGCCACGCGGAACCCGGCATTGTTGTTCCGGTTCGTTGCGTTGTTCCTGTTGCGGTTCGCCGAGCGGACTTTCCATGGATTGTTGTTCCAGGAGCCGCCGCGAAGGACGCGGAGTAACGGGGTCTGTCAGGCCCCAGTCAGACGCAGCGCCCGTCGGCGCTTTTGTCTGAGTGAAGATCGCTTGGCGCAGCCGGAATGTGTCAGCATGCGCCGCATGGGCAACCCAGGCACGCAGGCGCGCCTGTGCATCGTCTTGTGTTATCGACCCGGCAGCAAGCCTGTCGCCGATGCCGCGCAGCCGGTTGCGAAAGCGCTGCACATTGGCTTCCGGCAAGCGTCGGCGCCCACGCGGCAACAGGACTATGCCCAGAAACTCCGCAGCCTCCTCTGTCCCGGCAATAAAAGTCTTGCGCGGGTGCAATCGCAACCGCCGGCCTGCCAGAAAAGTGGAAATGCGGTCGCGCCATTCTTCAAGTTTCGATGCGTCGTTGGCAAACAGCGCGAAATCATCGACGTAACGCAGGTAGGGTGCGCCGAGCCGCTCAGTTACGAAGTGATCGAACGGGTTCAGATAGACGTTTGCAAAAAACTGACTCGTCAAATTGCCGATCGGCAATCCGCGACGTCGAACCATCGGCGAAAACAAATCGTCACCCGGAAAATAAAGCTCAACCGGCTCTTGAGCATTCGACCCGTCGATAATGAGGTCGAGCAGTCGCAGCGTGCGCTCACACGAAATCCGCCGCCGCAAATCAGCTTTCAGAACCGCGTGGTCGATGGCCGGAAAATAACGAAAAATGTCGCAACGCAAGACATAGCGAAACCGGTCGCGGTATCTCTCGAAAGCGCTCACCGCCGCGTGTGTGCCCTTGCCGACTCGATTGGCGAAACTATGGTCGATAAACCCGCATTCGAAAATCGGCGCGATGACATCGTGCGCGGCATGATGAACGACGCGGTCGCGAAAGGGCGCCGCCGAAACCATGCGCGGTTTGGGATCATGCACTTGAATTTCGAGATAGCGGCCGGGCTTGTAGGTCGCCGACAGCAATTGCCGCTCAAGCCTTAACAGTTCTCGCTCAAGCCCTGCCTGAAACGCCGCCGCGCCGGGCTTGCGCCGCTTGCCCAAAAGCGCGCGACGGGAAGCCTCCCGCAACGCTTGGAACGATGCTATCCCGTCAAAGAGGTTATGGTGTTTTCGCGGCACGATCCGCCTTTATCCATCCACCAATCAGCCGCCCGGTCTCGTCAATGAGGCGGGCGGCATGCTCATACTTGCGAAGATCGATGATTCGCAGATCGCTGGCGAGGCGCATGAAGAACCGCAACCGCTCCAGTGCCAAATTCGCTGCGGATAACCGGGCCAGACGCTCGCGGGAATAGGTTGCGGCAACCAGATGATCCAGCACCTCAATCGCGGTGCCCATCGTCCGGTCACCCAATGTGAACTTGAAATTACGAGGAAACTTCTCAACCGTTGGCGTGAGCCACAACAATAGCTGGTATGCAGACTCAAGGGCCGGACCGCCGCGGCGAGTTGCGTCTTTGGAATTCGTTGGTTCGTCGTTCACCC
>VFKO01000533.1 GCA_009885515.1 Rhodobiaceae bacterium
CCATCGGTAGTGGTACCGCCACTGGCGCCGGTTCTGATCCGGTCAATATCTACCATTGCGTACTCGCCCATTAGTTTGAAGTTCGAATTCAAGTACCAAGTGAGACCGATGTTCGTGACGGTCTGTTCGCCGCCACGTACGCCGCCCGCCGGAACGGCTGCAAGCACAACACCTTCGTTGAAGTTCAGGTCGAGCGTGCTGTAACGGCCGTGAAGCGACCACGCACCAATTCCACCGCCCAGCGACCACGGCGACGTTACTGACGGTCCGCGGAAAACACCAACGTTGTTGTTGGTTGCGGCTGCTGCGTAACGCTTATTTTCGCCGGTGAAGATCCACTCGCCTTCGACATACCAGCCCGAGAAGTCGGGATCGATAGTCGCGCCCGGACGATCGATCTCCATGTTGTACCACTCGGCCGCGACATACAGGTTTTCAATGTTGGCGCCAAACTCAAAGCCATAGGCGCGCGCGCCTTCGGCTGTGAGATTGCCGGTATCGATGAACCGGTCGCCGGCGACGCGGATTTCCGGACGCTCGCGCAACCGGATGGAGTGGCCGGCAGCCGTATCGTCCGGATTGTTCGGGTCGAGGACTTCGGCATACGTGCCGCCAATTTGAACGTTGTTCGTGCCATCTCCGAACACGCGATAGGCAAGGCGGCCCAGCACATGACTGCTTTCATCGTTGCCGTCAGCAACACCAGAGTGATCTGATTGAGCAACACGGTCGCCGGTGAAAGCGCCCGAGATTATGAAGTTATCGCCTTCCCAGAGTAAATGCTCTCTCTGGTAAGTCGCTTCAATACCACGACGGGCATTGTCACCACCAAAATTGCCGACAAGAGTAGTGATCACCCCTGGTCGTTCCATCGTGGTCAAATCGGCAGAAGACGTCGCATCATACAACGTCATGACAGGTTGGATCGCACCCAAATGGACGCGCAATCCAGGAATGCCAGTATAACCAACGCGTGCGATGTTGACGACACCGCTTCCTTCAATGCCGGAACCGCCCAAGTCTAAACGAAGTTCAAAAATGAAGTCGCGGAAGAACTTGCCTTCTACGCCAAATCTAACACGGCGGAATACTGCGCCTGAACCTTGATCGCAAAGGGCGTTTGTGAGATCGCAAGTGCCAACAGTCGTTGCGTAGCCATTTCCGGAGTCGTTCGCATCTTGCTGAAACGATGCCATGTCGAACATGAAGCGACCGCGGAACGCGAGCTCAAAGCGGCCATCTCCAGAGCGCACCGATGGGCGGCCGTCGGCAAACGTCCACTGAACTGCATCTTGAGTCTGTTCGACCTTTGCAAGGCGGGCGCCGTTGGCAATTTTCTCGTCTTCGGCGGCCAGTTTCTCGGCTGCGTTATCTTGCTCCAATTTTTCAAGACGAGCCTTGAGCTCTTGAATTTCTTGATCGCGCGTATCCTGCTTCGTTTTTCCGCCAGCGTAGGCTGGACTTGTGGCCAGTGCGACAGCAACGAGTGCCGTAGATGCAAGCCAAAGTGTCTTCGTCATTATTACTTCCCCTTTTTTTTACCCCAAAATTGTCGGCGATGAACACGACCTATCAAGCGCTCCTGCTCTCACCCCCGCCGCACCGGATATTCGGCGCGCTGCGTGACAGATCAATGACAGGCTTGTGAAGTGTTGGGTTTGCGGTTGTGGAAAGTCCGCCGCTGTTGCAATCAGACGACAAAGCAAAGTTCGAATATTGCAGCATTTCCCAAGGGCGTTCACCTTTAGAACCGCCAATTCGCGTTGCGCGCGAGGAGAGCGCGGCGGTTTCTCCTGGCGTGTGTTCCGGCCGCCAATGCCATCATCTTGACGTTGCGTCTGCTAGTATTCCCACGATCAGTCAACACGTGTGCGTGGAGAAATAAGTCACAATGACCCAAGCGAGTACCGAACGCCGTAGTTGGTTTCTGGTGTTGATCGTGTTCGTGATCAACGCGTTCCTGGCAGTCAATGCCGTGAGTGCGTTGACCGGTCTTGTCGACGACACGGTGCTGATGTCGCCGATGGATGGCTCGTTTTTCGGTTTGCGGACGCAAATCGGACTATTGGCGATGGTGTTGACGCTGTTTGCGCTCGCATTTGTGATCCTGGTTCCGCATTTGCCGAAACTCGTATTGTGGCCCGTCGTGGTGGTGCTGGTCTGGCAAAATCTGGGAGCGCCTGGTTTGGAGCGGTCGATCTCCGACCGCAAGCCGTGGGTGGCGCTCGATGCCATCGCCCTGGCCGGCGTGGCGCTGGCGTTTGCAATCAACAAATTGTCGAGCGGCCACTGGTTTCTTGCAGCTTCGCGTTTGCCGTTGAGGGAAAACCTGGTTGTCCGCACATTGATTAGCATGCCTATTGCTGCGTTGGCGGTCGCTTTTGTCGCCATCGGCTCGGTGGTAGCTGCGGTGCCAGTGTTCATCGAGCAGCAATCGCGCGGCTATCTGCATTTTGCGGCTGAAGGTCTTGAGGTGCGTGAGACAATCATGCGCAAAGGGGACCGGACGGTGCACCTGGTTGGGATGGTGCATATCGGCGAGCCCAGCTTCTATCGTGGTTTGTACGCCAGCATTCCCAAGGACGCGCTCATCCTGGCCGAAGGTGTCACTGATCGCGAAGGGCGGATGAAGGCAAAGCCCGTTTACGAAAATGCCGCGCGCGGGTTGGGCCTGGAATCTCAAGGCGAATTTCAAAAGCAGCTCGCAAACTCAACTCCAGTGCCGGTTTCCACCGATCCTGCGTTGCCTGTGAAGCCTGGCCCCTATGTCGTCTTTGCCGATATCGATATCTCGGAGTTGTCGCCAGCGACTACGAGATTTCTTGAGGCAGTGGGGACCATTTTCCAAAGCCCGACTTTGGCCGAGGCTCTGCAGCGCTACATCGATGTCGCCTCCAAGTTCACTGATGACGAAGTGAAATCGATCATGGATGAGATCGTCAACAAGCGAAATCAAAGAGCGCTATCGGTCTTCGACAAGTATGCAAGTCAATACAAGAAGATCTATCTGCCGTGGGGCGCCCTGCACATGCCGGGCTTCGAGGACGAGATGACGAGGCGGGGCTATCGCATCGAAAGTCAGCGCATGTTGCCGATTGCGCGCTATCAGACCATAATCGACGCCTTAACCGGGCGCTTGGGTGCCAACCGCCCAGTCACTTGGCATCTTCCGCCTCATAGCGCCAAAAGAAGTGGATAGGTTGCGATGCGGTCCTCCGGCCAACGAACGCTAGGTAAGCACCGTACAAGGTGACTGCGGCAGAGGCATAATTATGTGTTGTCTGCAAAGAACCGCAGGGCAGCAGCCCCGCCCACAAACCATAGACTGTGCCGGC
>VFKO01000261.1 GCA_009885515.1 Rhodobiaceae bacterium
GCCCGGCCTGGACCCGGAACAACTGGCGCTGATCATGGCGCAGCAGACGCAGGGCATCCTTGGCATGTTCAACATGCTGTCGGGTGGTGCGGTTGAGCGCATGGCTATTTTTGCGCTAAACGTCATGCCGTATATTTCGGCGTCGATCATCATGCAGGTCATGACCACGGTCAGCCCGACGCTGGAGCGTTTGAAAAAAGAAGGCGAATCCGGCCGGAAAACCATCAATCAATACACGCGTTATCTGACGGTGTTTTTGGCGGTGGGTCAGGCCTATGCCATCGCGACGGGTTTGCAGCAATCGCCGGGCTTGATTCTGACGCCAGGGCTTTTGTTTACGCTGACCACTGTTGTCACGCTGACCGGCGGCGTGATGTTCCTGATGTGGCTGGGTGAGCAGATTACGTCGCGTGGCATCGGCAACGGTGTCTCGCTGATTATTTTTGCAGGCATTGTCGCGAACTTGTTTCAGGCCTTTTTTGCCACCATGCAGATGGCCGACAGCGGCGCGATCACCTGGTTTGCCGCTATGTTCGTGTTTGTTTTGGTCTTCTGCGTGATCACCTTCATTGTCTTTGTCGAGCGGGCACAGCGCCGATTGCTGGTGCAATATCCCAAGCGGCAGGTCGGCAACCGGATGTTTGGCGGCGAAAGCTCTCACTTGCCGCTCAAGATCAATACGTCGGGCGTCATTCCGCCAATCTTTGCATCTTCGCTTCTGGTGCTGCCGATCACGGTGGCGAGCGCTTACGGTACGAATGCGTCGGATTGGCTGGCTGAGACTGTGCGGTTGCTGGGAACCGGACAGCCATTGTACATGGCGCTTTACGGGTTTTTGATCGTCTTCTTTGCGTTTTTCTATACGGCGGTGGTTTTCAATCCGACGGAAACGGCGGAGAATTTGAAGAAGTACGGCGGGTTTATCCCGGGACGTCGCCCTGGCAAGCAAACGGCCGAGTATATTGACTATGTGCTGACGCGGCTGACGGTCGTGGGCGCGGGCTACCTGGTGATTGTGTGTTTGGTTCCGGAGTACATTCTTGCTCAGTACGGCGGCAGTTTGCAGCTTCTGGGTGGAACCTCATTCCTGATCATTGTGTCCGTGACGATGGATACGGTTGCACAAATTCACAGCCATTTGCTTGCCCATCAATATGAAGGCCTCATCAAAAAGGCTCGCTTCAAGAGTCCGCGAGGCACATGATCGTTGTACTCTTCGGACCGCCGGCTGCGGGAAAGGGAACGCAAGCCGCCCGCATCAAGTTGACGTACGGCATTGCCCATCTGTCGACGGGCGACATGCTGCGCGCGGCCATCGCCCAGGGCAGTGAAACCGGCCTGAAGGCGAAAGCCATCATGGATGAGGGGAAACTGGTTCCCGACGACGTGGTGCTGGGCATCATAGCCGAGCGGATCGTCGCACCCGACTGTTCGAAGGGGTTCGTGCTCGATGGGTTTCCACGGACGGTCAACCAAGCCAAGGCGCTGGACTTGTTGCTGTCCGGCAAAGAGCGGAGCATCGGTCACGTCGTGGTGATGGAGGTCAACGAGGCGGAACTGGTCAAGCGCGTGGAAAACCGGGCGTCTGAGGCCCGGAAGAAGGGCGATCCGGTGCGGCCAGATGACGACCCCGAGACATTCAAGAAGCGACTGGCAGTCTACAAGGCCGAAACAACCCCGATTCTGCCGTATTACGAAAGTCAGGGGAAAATACGGCGCGTGGACGGAATGAAGCCCATTGACGAGGTCACGGCACAAATTGACGCGATCTTGAGTGGTGGAAAAGCAAGGAAATCATGGTTGCCCAAATGGTTGACCGGTTAGAAAAAGACCCTATACTCCGCCGCCTTCCAATAAATGGGCGCGGACGCTGCCTCCTGGGAAACTAGGGCGTGGCGCGTTTCGTCTTTGTTGAATGAAGCACAGAATTTCAGGAGAGCATCGTGGCCCGTATTGCAGGCGTCAATATTCCTACCAACAA
>VFKO01000622.1 GCA_009885515.1 Rhodobiaceae bacterium
CCGGCCTGACCATGCTGGGCATCGTCATCGGGGTAGCCTCCGTGGTGACGGTGCTCACCGTCATGCAGGGCGTGTCGAACCAGGTTCTGTCCGACGTTTCGGCCATGAGCAAAAATCTGGTCGTGCTCTTCCCGTCGCGCGAGCCGGGGGAACGGCGCACGGTGCCATTCAAATTGGCCGACGGCACCGCCATCGAGCGCGAGGTCCAGGGCATTTTGCACCTCGCCCCGATCGCGGACGACAGTCTGATGTTCAGTGCCAATGGCCGCGAGCACCAGACCGAAGTTACCGGCACCACCGCCGCCTATCTCGCGATCCGCAACTGGAAACTCAAGTCCGGCCGCCTCTTCACGCCCGCCGAAGAAAAAAGCGGCACCAATGTCTGCGTCCTGGGCGACGCCTTGCGCAAGGAACTCTTCGGTTGGCAAAACCCGGTCGGCGCCAAAGTGCGTTCGGGCACGTTTCACTGCCGCGTCATCGGCGCTCTCGCCGTTCAAGGCACCTCGATGATCACCAGCGACGTCGACGATGTCGTCGTCATGCCTGTCGCAACCTTTCATCGCAGGCTGGCGGGCAACACCCGCGTCCAAGCTTATTGGATCGCCGCCGCCAGCGCCAACCAGATCTCCGGCATCATCAAAGATATCACAAGCCTCATGCGCCCGCGCCGGGGCGTGGCAGAAGGTAGGCCCGACAACTTCAAAGTCGAAGACATTCGCGAACAAATGAAATCGGTCGAATCGATCGCGCTGCAACTGGCGCTCGCGGTCTCCGGCGTCGCCGCCATCAGCCTCGTTGTCGGCGGCATCGGTATCATGAACGTCATGCTGGTCTCCGTCACCGAACGCACCCGCGAAATCGGCATCCGCCTGGCGGTCGGCGCCTTTCAAAGCGACGTGCTGTTGCAGTTTCTGATCGAAGCGGTGGTGCTGGCCCTGGCCGGCGGCCTTGTCGGCGCCGCACTGGGCATCGCCGCCGCCGCAGGCATCGCCGGCCTCATCGGCGTTTCCATCTCCCTCACGCCCGAAGTGCTGGCGCTGGCCTTCGGTGTCCCGGCAGCCATCGGCATCGCCTTCGGATTCTTTCCAGCCCTCAGAGCCTCCCGCCTCGACCCCATCGAAGCGCTGCGCTATGAGTGAGGCCAACAGACAGAAGTATTGACTTGAAGCCCCCCCACCTTCGTCATGGCCGGGCTCTTGACCCGGCCACCCAGTCGGCTCGCGTCGGCGAGACGACAAGACTCTTCGATCTCTCAAGCAGAGCGCCATTCCGTTGCGTAGACACGCAACGACTGGGTGGCCGGGTCAAGAGCCCGGCCATGACGAGCTATTTTTTTTCGTGCTAAACCAGACAGCCCGCCTCAGCTTCCCGGCGCCACTTCCACCGGCGTTCGGTGCAAAAACGTAATCTTGTCCGGTCCCACCACGCCGCCCGAGACGATCATCGCCATCGCCTGATCGGCGGTCATGTCGATGGGGATGACGTTGGCGGTGGGCACGATCTCCAGATAGCCCGACGTTGGATTGGGCGCCGTAGGCACGAACACGGCGGTCAGCTCCTGTCCGGTTGTCGTCTCGTGAAAGGTGCGCATCGCAAAACCGATGGCGCGCATATCGGCGTTGGGAAAGTCGACCAGCACCACGCGCTGCACATTGTCTTGCTTGGTCTGCAGCGCCGAGATGACTTTCTTCGTGGAGGAATAGATCATGTGCACGAACGGCACCTTGGTCAGCATGGTCTCGAACGCGCTCAGCAATTGCTGGCCGACGACGCGCGAGGCCAGCGTCCCCACGACATAAATCACGCCAAGCGTGAAAATCGTGCCGATCACATAAAGAAAAATCTCGCTCGTCAGCACATAGGCGACGGTTGCGGGCAAGAACGGCCCGATCGTGTCAGCCGTCCAGCTGACCCAGGGGCTGCCGAAATACGACAGCGCATCGATGATGAGTTTGAGCACCACCCAGACCGCCGCGAGGGGCAGCAAGGTCAGGATTCCCGCAATGAATTTTTGTTGGAAGTGCAATCGAGGCGCTCCTGCCGTTTTTTACCAGACCCACGTACACAAAGAGGTGAGTCGCCTGTAACCGGCAGGCTAAGCGCCTGATTTCACTATCGCAAACAGCCGGAATCCGCAGATTGCCGGATTTCTGCGGGGATTGACCGGAGACCCTTTGCTTCTAAAGAAGGGGATCGTGTAGATTTGTGGTGAAAAATAAGTTTGGTGGGAAGTATTCATGTCGTTTCGCGAAGGAATTATAGCAGCCGTGGCCGTAGGAGTCCTGTGGGCAGGACAGGCGTCTGCCGCTTTGGCGCAGGCGACCGACCTGTGGACAGTGACGAATGTCGCGGTCGATGCATCGGCCGCCAGCCCGTCAGCCGCAAAAGAAGCGGCCTTGGCCAAGGGCCGTCAAAAGGCCTGGAAGGAAGTCTACCACCGTCTCACACCGGCAACTGAATGGTCGCGTCAAGCGCCGATGACAGATCTCGAACTCGAACCGATGGTCAAAAGCTTCGACATCTCGGGCGAGAAACATTCCAGCACCCGCTATCTGGCTGTGGTCACCTACGTATTTGACGCCGCCAGCGTGCGCACAGCGCTCCGCCGCACTGGCGTTCAATACAGCGAGTCCACCGCCAAGCCCGTACTCGTCATCGCTTTGAACGGTGGCGCCTGGCAACCCGAGTCCCCCTGGGGACACGCCTGGGCAGCGCAAGCCCGGCGCGGACGTTTGGTTCCCGTGGCCGTGCCCGAAGGCGATGTTCAGGACATCACCACGCTTGCCGCCGTCTCGTCGGCAGCCGGCTGGGACATCGTCAAGCCGCTGGCTGACAAATACGGCGCGGGTTCTGTCTTGCTGGCAGCAGCAGGCAAAAGCGCGACCGGCATGCAAGTCACAATGACCCATATCAAGCCGGACGGCCGCACCCCGCGCTCCAACGCCTTCGCGCGGCAAGGCACAGAGGATGAAACGGCCTTGGCGATGCGCGCCGCGGCCTCGATCGCCGACGGCCTGCAGGAAGACTGGAAACGAACCACCTCGGTTGATTTCGCATCGCAATCGTCGCTCGTCGTGCAGGTGCCGTTTAACGGGATCGCCGACTGGGTGGGTGTGAAACGCAAACTCGACAGCACACGATTGATTCAGCGTCTCGCCGTTGAAGAAATGAATATGTCGACGGCAAGACTGCGCTTGGATTATGTAGGTAAAGCCGAACAACTTCAGACCGCGCTGGCGCAGGCCAACATCTATCTCGTGCCCGACGACAAAGGAAATTGGACCCTCAGCCGCAATGCCTCTGCCGCCAACGCCCCCCCCGCCGCCGCCCAAAGTCCAAACTCCGTGGTTCCTTAAGCCTCAGCGCTATGGGCTGACACTGGCCAATGGCGTCACCGCCATTCGCCTGGTGCTGGTTCCGTTTATCGCTGCTGCCTTGTTGAACCAGCGTTTCGACGACGCCTTTTGGCTGACGTTGCTGGCGGGCGCCTCCGATGCCGTCGATGGTTTCATCGCGCGCTATTTTGGCCATAAGTCCATCGTTGGTGCTTACCTCGATCCTGCCGCCGACAAGATTTTGATTCTGACGCTATTTGGCCTGCTTACCTATGCAGATCATCTGCCGCTGTGGCTGATGGTGCTGGTACTGGCGCGCGATGTCGCCATCGTAGCCACCGTGTTTGCCTTCACCCGCATGAGAAAACCGGGTGTTCGCATCAAACCGCTCTTCATCTCCAAGGTGACGACGTTTTCCCAAATCGTGCTCTTGCTGGCAACCCTCGCCGACCTGGCCTTCACGCTCGATTGGGGGACACTGCGCGTGATCCTGGTCTGGACCGCCGCTGCCCTGACAGTAGCCTCATGGGCGGCCTACCTCCAGGAAGCCCTCCGCGCCGGCGGCAAGGGCAAATAGCCCTTCGCCCGCTTGCGGGAGAAGGTGGATCGCCGCGTAGCTCTTCGCGTAGCGGCGAGACGGATGAGGGGACGGTTTAGTCCGGCTCGTTGTCGAGCGGTTGTTGGCCGAGATAGACTGCACCGCGGTCGAAGTGTTCCAGGGACAGAAATAGGGCTGACATGAGCCTGGCGTTTGACCGGGTGAGAGAGCGGCCCTTTTCGCCTTGGCGGCCGAGTTCGCAGATGGTGGTCAGGCCGCTCGACAGATCGTGCCGCCATAGTTCTTTCCGGAAAAACGACGAACCCTGATGCAGACCGCGCATCAGTTCGTCGGCGGTCTGTTTGGGAAATGCCCCCAGTTCGTAGAGTTGGGCAATATCGGCTGAGAGTTTGGCGTCGCTCATGCTGGCCGGATCATAGCTTGAGGTGTTCGAGCGGCTGTCGATGGCCAGGCATTCAAAGCCACCGCCGCCGCGCACTTCGCGCACGAACAAACCGTCGATGCCGCGCTCGCCGTGATATTTCGACTGCAATTGTTTCCAGCCTTGGGCTGCCAGCGCCACGGCGCTCAACACATCTGCGAAGTCGTTCTGGACGCCGGTGTCGCCTTTGAAGCTCGCGAGTTTCAAGTCGGGCGGATCGCTGATGCGAATGAGCAGCGGCGTTGGCTTTGGTGGCGGGGGCGCCGGGGGCGCCGGAGGCCGGGGCGTGGGCTGGATCGGCGTGCCGGGTGGCGTAGGTTTTTGCGGCGTGCGCGGCGGCTGTGGCGTTGGTGGCTTCGTACGTGGCCAACGTTCGCGCAGATAAAGGAAGAGGCGAAAGGCAACCAGTCCCAGGACAACGACGATCAACCCCGTGATGATCCACGGGAAATTCTCAACTGCGCAACCGAGCGCGCTGCCGTCGCCACATTTGTTCACAAGCGTCAGACCCCACCGCTGAAGCAAAGAGAAAAGAGCCTTATCCCAAGCGTCTGCGCAAGGCCGACTTTGTCACTTTTGCATTGAATCCCCCGACGCTGGCCTCAGGAAATGGCAGGAATGCGTCAGGACTCCGGCTATACTGCGATGATGTGATCGCGAAGCGCCTTGGCAATAGCTTGCACGCGCGAGGTCACGCCCAGTCTGGTCTTGGCGCTATCGACGTGAAAGCGAACGGTGCGCGGACTGATGCCCAGCATTTGGCCGACTTGGGCGTCTTCGTGGCCGGTGGCTATAAGCCGTAAACATTGTATTTCGCGCACAGTGAGCGATGAGGCGTCGGGAAGCGCAGTGCCATCGCGCAATTCAACGAACTTCTCGAATGCTGCATGGGCCAGGACTTGCAGCGTTGCCCGCGCGACAGCCGATGTATCGGGGTTTTGGCCGGCAAATGTGAAGCCAGCCAACGGTTCGTCGTCGCGGTAGACTGGTATTATCAGTCCGTCACCGGTCTTCAAAATGTCGCTCAACAGTTCGGTCCAACGCTGACCGGCGTATTCCGGATCGTCCCTCATCTCTGACACGGTGAAGGGGACAGAAGAACGAAGGGCGCGCACCACATACGGAAGCTTTGCGTATTCGAGTTCCCGATCGACATTTGCGTGCAACGCCTCTGGCACGTCGCTAACGAGCACGGCACCCCGAACGCCACCGGCAAGTTTTGAAGCATCGACGCCTGAAATGAACGAGTAACCAAACCGGCTGCTAAACTCTCTCAAATTTATCCAGATCGCGGCGGGTGATGAAGCCATCCGTATGCGCGTTAGGGCCTCACAGAGACCTGAATAATGATCAGCCATATCAAGATGCGCCATGTTCCGGGTTTTTAATACAATGAGCGCAGCGCTGGAGCAACGGCTAGATGCCGGATTGGTCAACAGGGACGTTAGACCTCAATAATGTGATCGCGGAGTGCTTTGGCGATGACCTGAACCCGAGAACCGGCGCCTAGTTTGGCTTTGGCGCTATCGACATGAAAGCGAACGGTGCGCGGACTGATACCCAGCATTTGACTGATCTGGACATCTTCGTGACCGGTCGCGATGTAGCGCAAACATTGGGTTTCGCGCGCTGTCAGCGCGCGATAGACTGGTGGTGCTGTTCCGCCGCATAATTCTACATACCGGTCGAATGCTGCATGTGCGAGGACTTGAAGCGCTGAGCGGGCGATAGCTGACAGATTAGGGTTTGCACCGGCAAAATTGAAAATGGCCAGCAATTTGTGGTCGCGGTAGACCGGAACGATCAAGCCTTCGCCATACTTAACGGTGTCATGCAAGAGTTCGATCCAGGGCTGATCGGCGAATTCGGGGTCGTGTCGCAAGTGGGAAACAGTGATGGGGATCGACGATCTCAGAGCGCTCAATACGAATGGGTGCCGTTCCATGACGATGGCGCGGTCGATCGACTCCAGAATGTCAGCCGAAGCATCGCCACAAAATGTTGCCTCGCGAACGCCGCCAACAACCTTGGCGGCATCGGCTGCAACAAAATACGAGTAACCAAGGCTGGCAATGAATCCCCGGACAATCGACCAAATCGCCTCAGATGAAGAGGCGGTTCCAATGCGCGAAAGGCTTTCGCAGAGGCCAGAATAGTGATCCGTCATGTCACGCTTCACCAAGTTAGGTCGTTACTAAGGCAGAAACAGGCACGTGATCCGGGCGTACCGTCTTACAACGGGCGCCGGATGGGAAAATTCCGCCTCGCAGCATATTTTTGTCAATCATTGATCCTTCCAACCAATTTCTACAATGACAGATAACGGTGCGCAACGACACTCTTTGTGCCCCGTAACGTTAAGGCGGTCGTAGCCTGCGAACTTAACACCATCCTCGCGCTCTGGCTTCAGAATTGCAGCATTGCAAAATACGTCCTTCTGCATTCACCAAACATGCGTTTGGATTTCTGACGCGTACCGGGAGCACGGTGCAACAGTTCGCTGCATTAGCGAAGGGCGCAAGCCGGCCATCGCAATTTTAATTCATTTGAACCCCGCTTGAAACAAGCCGCAAAAGTTGCGCGATAGCACTTACGACATGTGCGCCACAGGCCTTAACTGAAATTCAGATTCCCTCTATGCAAATTCAAAAGTGAGATTACGATGTGTACGGAATAAGTGCTGCGTGATTCTCTGACATGAGATGAGATCTGGAGTCCGGGGCTTGCGTGGCCATCGCCTAGGGAGGGCGGCCATGAGTAAAAGGCTTTGGTGTGCGTTTGACACCGGTGGCCAGTTTCGCGCTTGGCTTTTGGCGGGCGCGTCGGTTGCTGGATTAAGTGTTCCTGCTGGCGCAGAACCGATCCAGCCTTTCTGGCTCATCCCTACCGTGTTGGCCGATAGCGGCGTGCATACGCTAACCTTACCCAAACAAACCATAACGCTGTGGCACGCAGAAGCGCGCACGCCACATGATTTGAGTCTTTTCCTTGGACCGGACAACGAAACGGCGCTTGGGAACCTGACGCCGTGGCCACGCCTGAATTTGAGCGGCGTTAGGGATGCGGCGGGCGAAGAGTTTACATCGCCGCTTTCTTTCAAAGTGCAAAGCGGCCCGGTGGAGTTGCAACCTTCGGTCAATGCCAGGATCGAAGGATTTGCCAAAGGGCTGAATTTCAATTCCGGCTCAATTGCGGCGCAGAGTGCAGGTTTCGAAGCCAGCTTCTTGGACGGCCGCTTCAAACTAGGCTCTGATTTTATCGAAACCGATGATCAAAGAGATGATCGCGATTTCCGGGATACGCAGCTGCGCTCGCAACCGCGCGAGTTCCGGTCACAAGACATTTCACGCCGGCACAGCTTTACCGCCAAACTGATTGACTCTGAAAATCTGCGCCTCTTGGTTGACGGCGAGTTCGGGCAAGTTTCCGACTCTTTTGCGGCGGCGTACCCGGAACTGCCCAGCGGACACCTTGTTCTGCCAGGGTCGTGGTCGCAGGTGAATTCCAGGCTTGAATTTGGCCGCGCCAATCTATCCGTCGGCTTTCAGGATTTTGAATCACGCAACGAGGGGCAGAAGCGCGAGCATGTGGTCTTGGGCTTCGCATCGTCCGAGTTGAAATTGTACCGCAAACAAGGCTCTGAATTTAACCTGATCAATGGCGGGCAGTGGTTGAAACGCACGTCATTTTCAGGAATCAACGCCGACATTATCGTCGCCGACGTGCTGCCTGCCGTGATCGCCGAGGCTATCGACCCCATTCGTCCGTTCTTGCCGACGTCGGTTAATGGCGGATTTGAACGCGGCGATGTCATGCGCTCGGAGTTTACAACCGGCCCGCGGGATAAAGTCAGCACGGCGAACTTGTCCATGACGTGGGACACCTCGCTGGGCGCGACCACCGCGAGCTTTTGGGAACGGCGCATTAGCACCGACATGATCACGCCCGGCATTGAAGACGGCGTGGCGCTGTCACGATCGCGCGACCGCTATGTCGATATCTCGCATAGCGTGCGGCGTGGCAACTGGAAGTTCGGCGCGGGGCTGTCGCTGATCGAGACCAACGATGAGGTGATGGGCGTCAAGACTTCCGGCAGCGAGTATGCACCGCATGTGTCGGTCGGCTATGAACCCGAATACGGCGCCAAAGTTGAACTGCGCTTTGGAGCCGCCGACGCACAGTCGCAAATCGTCGACGATAATTTGGCGGCGCGCGCCAAGACCAAACAGATTCAGTTGAGCGTCGATGTCTCGGACTATATCCGGGAAGAACTGGACCGGCCGGATGCCAAACTCAAGCTCGAATACCGCTATGATTTCAGCGGTGGTGAACGCGAGACCACGAATGGCCGTGAGCGCGACGGCGGGCATGCGGTGCTGGTGACCTTCTCAACGCCGCTGAATTAAAAAAGTGGTGTCATCCCGTGCGCGATGCGGCACCCTTCGTGCCGCTTCGCTGACACGGGACCCAAACGAGGTTCAGTTTCCGAAAGCGTCTCACCACGGGGGGCTCCCGCATCTGCAGAGCAGCACAAGGGTGCTGCACTGCGCGCGGGATGACGGGATTTGAGTTGACGGACCTGGCTGGCGCCATCTTATGATGAGTCATGAGCACAGAGACCTCACTTCGTGAAGCAGCCGCCGGAGGCGGGGAGGGCGCCAACTTGCCCAGGCGTCATGTCCCCTATGGACCTTTGCCACGGCAAAAGCTCGACATCTATTTGCCGCGCGATGGAAAAGTGAAAGCGACAATTGTCTATTTCTACGGCGGCGGCTGGATCAGCGGCGCGCGCTGGTACTATCGCTTGTTTGGTCGCGCGATGGCGGCGCGCGGCTATGCGGTTGTCGTGCCCGACTATCATCTCTACCCGCACGTCCGGTTTCCGGCTTTCAACGAAGATGCGGCGTTGGCCTTCAAATGGGTGCACGATCAGGTGACACGATGGGGCGGCCAGCCTTCGCGCCTCTTCGTCATGGGACATTCAGCGGGCGCGCATATCGCAGCGATGCTGGCGCTCGATCCGGGCTATCTCGCGACGCATGGGCTTTCGCGCCGTGCGATCAAGGGGGTGATTGGCCTTGCGGGCCCCTACACACTCGATCCGCTCAAATGGACGGGCACCAGGGACGTGTTTGCCCCCGCCGCTGCGGCTCCGGGATCGGCGCGGCCGATCAAGCTCGTTTGCGCCGATGCGCCGGCGATGCTGCTGTTGCATGGCACACGCGATCGCATCGCGGGCGCCCATGCGAGCGAGCATCTGGCGGCAGCGCTCGTCAAGGCCGGTTCAGTCGCACGGGCCATCATTTATCCGGGGATTGGACATTTCATGATTTTTTTGTGTTTCCTGCCGGGCCTGCGCTGGCGTGCACCGGCGTTGAAGGACACGGAAGAGTTTATTGCGGGATTGAGGTAGTGGTCTAACGCAAATCGTATTTCACGGTTCGGCCAAGCGCTCCTGCCAGCGAGTCGAGGCGCTTGGTGATGGCGTCCGCAATGAGCGCTTGATGGGACTTGGGAAGACTGACAACCAGAGCGTTGGGCGTCAGTTTGATTGAGGTGTCGCCCAGGACAGAGGGCGCGGGCCCTGCGAGCACCAGGGCCGCGCGCAGTGCCAAGCCCAGTGTTTTTGCGGATTGCGCCGCTTCGTCGCCGACAAAGCGTTGCACGCGTTTGACCAGCTTTTCGTCGTTGCCACCATAACGGTGAAACATCGTCAAAGCCAGCAGGGCGCGCCCTTGGTGATCGACGCCGATAAAGGGCGCGTACAGCACTCCGATGACCGCCAACTCGGCGCGGTGATCGGGGTGGCCGCGCCAGCCGGTGTCGGCAAGGTTGCAGGCGGCGCGCCGCAGGCGGTCGAAGGTTTTATCGGTTGCCGGAAACAACGGCGCGGTCCAACGTTCAAGAATGCGGCCCAACGCAGGATCGCGGCCCAAGCGCGCCGCCATGTCTTCGCATGAGGCCAGAAGCGGGTCTTTGGCGCGCTCGCCG
The DNA here is from genome assembly GCA_009885515.1 of Rhodobiaceae bacterium. Classification (GTDB taxonomy): domain Bacteria; phylum Pseudomonadota; class Alphaproteobacteria; order Micropepsales; family Micropepsaceae; genus SZUA-430. The sequence continues at coordinate 10,307 of VFKO01000622.1, forward strand.
GCGTCAAGTTTGGCAAACAGGAGGCCTTCGCGCACACCAAAGGCTGAGATGACAACGCGGTCAAGTTTGGCGACTTTGAGCAGGCGCTCCATCACCACGGCCCCAAAGGGGATGGTTTCGGCACGCTTACGGGTGACGCCGGTGATCGACTCCAGCGATTTGCGTGACTGGGCAGAGATGAGGTTGGTGAAATCAATGGCACGTTCACGCGGAATTTCATAGTGGTGCAGCACCCGGATGGGGTGCTGGATGTTGTCCATGTGCATGCGCGCGATGTTGCGCCACACACCGCCGACGGCGTAGAGCGTCTTTCCCCGCAGCTTCTCGAGGCCGGAAACTTTAGCAAGCCCGTCATCGACGATGGCACGGGCGCGATCAATCTTGCCGTCGGACAAGTCCATCAAGCGCAGGGGGCCAAACGGCAATGTGACGCCGTGCGAATAGGCGCCAGCCGAGACGTACGCCAGTTCAAGACTGCCGCCGCCGAGGTCGCCCACAACGCCGTCAGCATCAGGGATGGCGGCCAGTGCGCCCTCGGCGGCAAATCGCGCCTCTTCTTCGCCGGTCAAAACGCGTACTTGTGTTCCGATGGCATCACGCGCGCGGGCAACAAATTCGCCGCCATTTTTTGCGTCGCGGACGGCGGCGGTCGCAACCGTTTCAATGCGTGCGACGCCAACCGATTTGGCGATAGAGCGATAGCGGGCCAGGGCTGCAATAGCGGCGTCGCTTCCGGCCTCGTCCAGATTACCGGTCTTGACAATGTTGCGGCCAATCGCACACAGGACTTTTTCATTGAACACAGCAACGGGGCTGCGCGACAGGCGGTCATAGATGACCAAGCGAACAGAGTTCGAGCCAATATCGACGACGCCGATCAGTCCGCTCGCCATCGGCGCTATTGTCCCTTGGCGCGGCTGCGTGGAGCGCCTTTGCCGGATGCTTTCGGCGCTTTTTTTCCGCCGCGTCCCGAGAGGCTGGGATTGGTCATGAAATAATCGTGGGCATTGAAGGCGTCGTTGGCGGCGTAACCCGTTGCCCGAACATAGGAGCCATCGCCGTTTAACGACCAGCTTTGCGCGACGTCACGCAGATTGGCATTCATGATCTGGCCCATCACTTGCTCGTGCACGGTTGCGTTCTCTATGGGGACCAGAACCTCGACGCGGCGGTCAAGGTTGCGGGGCATCCAATCCGCGGAGGAGATGTACACTTTCGCGCTCGCATGAGGCAAGCCATTGCCGTTGCCAAAGCAGACAACACGCGCGTGTTCCAGGAAGCGGCCAACGATGCTTTTGACCCGGATATTGTCGGACAGACCTGGAACGCCGGGGCGCAGGCAGCATATGCCGCGCACCACGAGTTCGATTTTCACGCCAGCCAGGCTGGCGCGGTAGAGTTCATCAATGATGGCGGGATCGACGAGGGCATTGAGCTTGGCCCAGATCTGGGCGGGCCTGCCTGCCTTCGCGTGAGCAATTTCCTGACCGATGTGTTCGATCAGGGTCTGGCGCAGATTGACGGGCGACACGGCCACCTTCTCCAGGTGCGATGGCTCGGCATAGCCCGTGATGAGATTGAAAACCTTCCCCGCATCGCGGCCCAGGGCTGCGTCAGCGGTGAACAGCGACAGGTCGGTGTAAATTTTCGCCGTCGTGGCGTGGTAGTTGCCGGTGCCGAAATGCGTGTAGGTGCGCAAGCCGCCCTGTTCGCGCCGCAAGACGAGCGAGAGCTTGGCATGGGTTTTCAGCTCAATGAACCCATAGACGACCTGCACGCCGGCGCGTTGCATGTCGTGCGCCCATTTGATGTTGGCGGCTTCGTCGAATCGGGCCTTGAGTTCGACAACGGCGGTGACCGACTTGCCGGACTCTGCAGCCTCGATCAGTGCCCGCACCACGGGCGAATCATTGCCGGTGCGGTACAGCGTTTGCTTGATCGCCACGACATCGGGGTCGGCGGCGGCCTGGCGCAGATATTGAACGACGACGTCGAAGGACTCGAAGGGGTGATGGACGATGAGGTCCTTGGCCCGAATGGCGGCAAAGCAGTCGCCGTTGAATTCGCGAATACGATCAGGAAAGCGCGCGTTATAAGGCTTGAAGCTGAGCTCGGGATGTTCGCGGTTGATCAGCTGAGAGACATCGGCCAACCCCAGGAGGCCATCGACGACCACGGGTTCACGGCCGCTGAGTTCGATCTGCGCGACGATCAGGTGGCGCAACTCTTCGGGCATCGAGGCTTCGAATTTCAAGCGGATGACACTGCCGCGGCGCCGGCGCTTGAGCGCGCCTTCGAACCAGCGCACCAAGTCTTCGGCTTCTTCGGCGACTTCGATATCGCTATCGCGCAGCACCCGGAAACAGCCGCGGCTTACGACCTCGTAGCCGGGGAACAGTCTGTCGAGGAATTCACCGATGACCTTTTCCAGCGTCATGTAGCGGCTTGAGGGAGCAGCGCCTGTGTGTGGCAGGCGGATGAACCTGGCGATTTGCCCAGGGATGGGAATGAGCGCGTCCATTTCGCGCCCGTCTGTTTTGCGCTTCAATTGAAGGGCGAGGGCGAGGCCCAAATTGGGAATGAAGGGAAACGGGTGCGCGGGATCAATCGCCAGCGGCGTCAAAACCGGAAAGACCTCGCTCATGAAGCGGGCTTCCAGCCATTGGCGGTCGGCCGCTTGCAGATCTTTGGCGTCGATCACCGAGATGCCGGCCTTGCGCAGCAGGCCATGCAGTGTCAACCAAGCGCGATGCTGTTCCGCCATGAGTTCAGAGGTAGTCGCATCGATAGCATCAAGTTGCTGCTGGGGCAGCAGGCCGTCATCGGAGTGGGTTGCGATATTGGCTGCGACCATGCCTTTGAGGCCCGCCACACGTACCATGTAAAATTCATCGAGGTTTGCCGCTGAGATAGACAGAAAGCGCAGACGCTCCAGCAACGGGTGGCGCTCGTTCTTGGCTTCTTCGAGGACGCGGGTGTTAAAGGCCAGCCAGGAAATTTCACGATTGATCAGCCGTTCCGGTGAGGCCGGATCGAAAGTCTTGGCGGGCGCACGCGCGTCGCGTTTGGCGCCTGTGGCGGGCGCGCTCGCCGGTGCCGTCTCGCGCTTCTGCGTAGTAGAGTCCATCAACCTTCGCCGCCCAATTTGCTTCCCCAAAACGCCCCAAATTCAAGTCCGGACCCTAGCCTAAACCGTCTTCGTTGTCTGCGGAAGGAAAGCCCCGCTCCGCCTCAAGCTGACGCAGCGCGTCTGCCGCAATGTCGATCGAAACACCGCGTTGATGCTGCAATGCCAGCCTGTCCATCAACTCCACAATCCGTTCGGCATCAGCAAACGAACGCTGCAGCCGTGGTACAAGATAGCTTATCAAGGCTTCGGGAAACTTAAGTTGCCGGTCACCAAACAGCTTCAGCAAGACGCGGGCGATCAGCGCGTCATCGGGAGATTCAAGACTGGCGCCGGGGATGGCGGTTAACCGGGAATGAAGATCGGGAACAGAGGTGACCCAGCGCTGAGGTGCGTGCCTGCCGGTCATCAGCAACCAGCCGCTCGACTGATTGACGAAATTGATGAGGTGAAACAGCCCAGCCCCGCCTTCGACGCGATCGGCATCGTCGATCAGGCAAGTGACCGCAGGCGCAAGCTCTGCAACGAGCTCAGGCGTCACCTCGCCGGCGCTCAATTCAACGGCATCGCTTTGACGCCGCCAAATCTGCGACAGATGCGTTTTGCCGCTGCCGTGCGGCCCCCAGATCGCGCAAACGCGGGCAGGCCACTGCGGCCAAGCGTCGATGAAGGCGAGCGCCGCGTCGTTGGCGGCACCCGGCACGAAGTCCTGGCGCTCAGAGCTGCGTTGGGCCCTGAACGCGAATGGAAGCTGGGAGGGTGGCAGTTTGGAAGACATCGACGCGGTTACGCCTTGGGCCGGGGCACAAGTCAACTTCAATTTCTGCGCATTGGGGCGGGGCCCTCATCCGTCACGCCGCAAGAGCGGCGCGCCACCTTCTCCCGCAAGCGGGCGAAGGGCTATCCTCAGTTTTTAGCGCTTCTCCCTTTGGGAGAAGCTGGCACGCCTCTTCGGCGTGACTGATGAAGGCCTTCTACCCGCCCCCGGCGACTGCGCCCACCAAATCGAAATCGCCGCCCATGACCGCTTCGAACTTGCCGCTGCGCCAGCCGCGTTTGGCGTCGCGCACCAGCGGTGAAACGCCACTCCGGTAGCGTCGCACCACGGCGCTGCTGACCGGCACCGCGTCGAGGGCGCGTTTCAACTCGCGTCCGGCAGTGTCTTGTCTGAGCTCGCCCGCAGGCGCGGGCGCAACACGCACACGTGCCGTCAATCGTGGCGCCTCGCTGTCTTCAGGCTCCAGAACATGAAGCCCCGCCTCCTCGCTCAACAGGCGATGCGCGCCAAATCCGGAAACCGCCAATAGCGCCGGCCCGCCATATGAAAACTCGCGGGCCTGCATCCCCCGCTTGGAAGCCCATGCTTTGTACATGCCCAACACCTGGCGGCTCCACGCAATCGCCGCCGCCGTTTCGCCACCACCGTCAAGCGCCACTTCGACCGACACCACGCTTTCAACCGGCGCGTTGGCCAAGGCATCAATCGAGCCCGCCTTCGCCAAGTAAATCTGGCGCGCCAGCCGCCCCATGAGATCATGAGAAAAAGGACTGCCGCCGTTTCGCCCCTTATCCAGACGTTCACGCAACCCCTCGGCCGTTTTGGCGGCGGCTTTCACGCGATCCATCAGCGCATAGCGCGACAAGACATCATAACGATCCGCGCGCGACCAAATCGCCGGATCCGCGATTTCAACCGACAGCTTGGCGGACAAGGTCTGCCATTCCGC
>VFKO01000400.1 GCA_009885515.1 Rhodobiaceae bacterium
GGTTCGTAGGTTGCGTCCAACCCGTGTTCTGAAATCCAATACCCGTGCAGCGCCGGAGAAAGACTATGCCCAACCGGCCAGCCAACCACCCCTGCACGCAGTGTTGTCCTGGAAACTGTCATGTCTTGAGAGCACCATTCACACGCAGAAAATCCAGAAGCGGCAGCATTGGCAAACCCAGGATCGTAAAATACTCGCCCTCAATCTTTGAGAACAACTGAAGTCCCAGCCCTTCCACATGATAGGCACCGACGCTGCCCAAAATATCCGCTGTTGCATCCACAAGGTAAGCGTCCAAAAATTCATCCGAAAAATGCCGCATGCTAAGCGTCGCCTGCCCCACATAACGCCAAACAATTACGCCATCTTTGGCAACACAAACCGCAGAAGTAAGCTCGTGCGTCTTGCCGCGCAGGTCTTGCAGCTGTGTCCGCGCGCCGCCAAGAGTGCCGGGCTTGCTGAAAAACTCAGACCCCAGGCTCAGTATTTGATCACCACCAATCACCCATTCCTCAGGATGCCGGCTTGCTGTTTTTAACGCCTTGAGCTCCGCCAGCAGGTCGGCGGCGTCTCGCGCTGAGGCGCCTTCGGCTTGCAGCGCACCCAAAACACCCGCCTCATCGATGGCGGGCGCGTCGGTTTCAAACACAACACCCGCAGCGCGCAGCAACCTCTGACGCGTCTGACTCCCCGATGCCAATATGATCCGGCTCATGGGTTTTGATGACCGGCCCGGCTGTACAACGCCAGCACCGCCGCAGCCGTTTCCTCAATCGACCGCCGCGTCACATCGATCACCGGCCAGCCCTTCTCGGCAAATAAACGCCGCGCAATGGCAATTTCGGCCCGCACGGATTCAAGATCAACATAGCTCGTCTCGGTTTCCTCCTGCAACGACAACAGCCTGTTCTTGCGAATATGAATAAGCCGGTCTGGCGACACAATGAGCCCCACGACCAACGGCCGCTTCAGGCGGTTGAGTTCTTCAGGCAATGCGATTCCAGCGACGATGGGAATATTTGCAGCCTTGATACCTCGATTTGCCAGATAGATGCATGTCGGCGTTTTCGACGTCCGGCTCACACCCACCAGCACAACATCTGCCAGTTCCAGCGTTGCTGCGCTCTGCCCGTCATCATGCGCCATTGTGTAATTCAAAGCTTCAATGCGCGCGAAATATTTTGCATCCAGATCATGTTGCGCACCCGGTCGATGGCTTTCTTCCGCGCCCAGATACGCTCCAAGCTTGGCCATCACAGGATCGAGAACCGCGATTGAAGGCTGCCCCAATTCCCGGCAGCGCACTTCCAGAAACTGCCGCAATTCGGCGTTGACCATCGTGTGCAAAACCAACCCTGGCGCGGTTTCAATTTCGGCAATCGCACGCTCAAGCTGCTTGCGATTGCGCACCAGCGGATAGAAATGTTCGATGGGCCTGCCCATCTCGAACTGCGCGCAAGCAGCTTTCGCCACTGCATTCAGCGTCTCGCCCGTCGAGTCCGACACCAGATGCAAATGAAAATAGATCGCTATGGCCCGGGTTTTCTGCACGATGTCCTGAGGATCAATCTGTCGACAACACCACAGATAAGACCGGGGATGAAACCGGGATGCAACACCTCACCCAATTGCCCCCACCAAGTCCCACCCTCTATCCCTTGCATCTCCAACACACCCTTCGACCCAAATGAAGATATCCAGAGCTTTTCATTCCGCCCACTATACACAGACCATCCACATTGTACTTCCGCCACACACCAGCAGAAATCACCGCCTCAACAGACACAATCCCCAACCGTGGATAGCTTGAGCCCCTGGGTAAGACCTTGGGGACGTCCTCTGCATACTCATCCTCTCCCAAATATCCACACGCCCTACTGCTTACTACTAATATTTAAATATCTATAAGTAAGTGAGTAGTGGGACCTGGAAACTGAAGTGATCGAACACAAATTGCAAAAACCAATTCTGCAGGTTCTGAGCGGGAAACCCATCACGCCACAGCCAATCTGGTTGATGCGCCAAGCCGGGCGCTACCTACCGGAATATCGCGAGCTGCGCAGCCAGGCAGGAGATTTTTTATCGCTGTGTTTCAACCCTGCCTTGGCCAGCGAAGTAACACTCCAGCCCATTCGCAGATTCGATTTTGACGCGGCCATTTTATTCTCCGACATTTTGGTCATCCCCCACGCCCTTGGCCAGAAAGTCTGGTTTGCGGAAGGCGAGGGACCAAAACTCACCCCGCTTGCCCTCGCAGATTTGGTCAAGCTTAAGCCTGGGAATATCCGCACAGCACTGGCCCCCGTTTTTGAAACAGTCTCAACCGTCAAAGCCAAACTGCCCAAGTCCACCGCACTCATCGGCTTTGCCGGCGCCCCCTGGACAGTCGCCAACTACATGATCGCGGGTGGAAGTTCCGACGACAGCATTCACCTTCGCCGCTTTGCGTACGAAAACACTGACGCACTCGACCGCCTGTTCGAAATCCTGGTGCAATCAACCACGGACTACCTCATCGCCCAGATCGAAGCAGGTGCAGAGGTTCTGCAAATTTTTGAAAGTTGGGCTGGAACCATTCCAGCAGGACAGGTTAAAAAATACTCGCTCGATCCCATCACGAAGATCATCTCAGGCGTTCGCCATCACTCACCCGCCATTCCTGTCATCGTATTTCCGCGCGCCGCAGGGACACATTACACGCTCTATGCTAAACAAACGGGCGCGACTGCCATCTCCGTCGACACCCAGACATCCCTTCAGACGCTACGCGCAGAACTGGGACCACAAGCAATCCTTCAGGGTAATCTCGACCCGATTGCTCTCATCAGCGGTGGCAAACATCTGCAATCGGCCGTCGATACAATTGTTGACCAGTCAAAGGATACACCCCACATTTTCAATCTGGGCCACGGCATCCGCCCGGAAACTCCAATTGAGCACGTCGAGCAGCTCATGCGTCTCGTCCGGAAAAAAATATGAGAGTGGCCGTCATACTGTTTAACCTGGGGGGCCCAAGCTCACTCCAAACGGTTGAGCCTTTTCTATTCAATCTCTTCAACGATCCCGCGATTATTCGCGTCCCTCAACCCTTTCGTTGGTTGCTGGCGAAATTCATTTCCAAGCGCCGCGCCCCCATCGCACGCGAAATCTACGTCAAATTAGGCGGCAGTTCTCCGATCCTCGGTCAAACCTACACTCAGGCGTCTGCTTTGCACGCAGCCCTGCCAGGCGGAACAACACATCACGAAGTGTTCGTGGCCATGCGTTATTCTGCACCGCGCGTCTTCGACATCATCGAACAAGTGAAGCGCTTTCGTCCCAACAAGGTTATTTTGCTGCCGCTCTACCCGCAATTTTCAACCACAACGTCCCGCTCGTCGATCCAGGAATGGAACGTCTACGCCGCCAGCCACAAACTTCAGGCCTCGACGGCGGTCATTTGCTGTTACCCAAACAACGAGGGCCTGATTGCAGCTCACGCCGATCTGATTGCCCAGACGCTCAAAGCCCTGCCTCACAACGTGAAATACAGACTGCTGTTTTCCGCCCACGGGCTTCCTCAAAGCATCGTGGCGTCTGGCGACCCCTATCCGGCACAAATCGAACAAACAGCAAAGGCCATCGTCGGCGCTCTCAATCTTCCTCAACTTGATTGGCAAATAAGTTATCAGAGCCGCGTCGGTCCGATGAAATGGATCGGGCCCGCAACAGACGATGAAATCAAACGCGCCGGCACCGAGGGCCTTGCGCTGGTCGTCGTGCCGGTCGCCTTTGTTTCAGAACACTCTGAAACATTGGTCGAGCTTGACATCGAATATGCAAAACTCGCAGCCGAAAGCGGCGTGTTGAATTATTTGCGCGTCCCCGCGGTCGGAACCCACCCAGCGTTCATTGAAGGCCTTGCCTCTCTGGTCAAAGCGGCCGTGACGCAAGCCGGCACTAAGCCCGGCGGCGGCATCAGACACTGTCCAGCCGCATGCCGCCAATGTGCCTGCCAGGGCCAGGCTGCATGAGCGAAACGCTGCTCCCTTTCTATCCGTGGCTGAAAGCCTTCCACATTATCGCGGTCATCGCCTGGATGGCGGGCATGCTCTATCTGCCGCGGCTCTTCGTTTATCACTGCCAGACCACACCCGGCACCCCGGAATACGACCGCTTCAAGACAATGGAGCGCAAACTGATGCGCATCATTATCAACCCCTCGATGATTGCCGTTTGGCTCTTGGGGTTGCTCCTGGCATTCGCCCTCAACGTCTGGGCTGAACCATGGTTCATCGCCAAACTCGTTCTGGTCACAGCCCTTTCCGGACTGCATGGCATGATGTCAAGCTGGAGACGGGCATTCGAGCGCGGTGAAAATACCAAGTCACAGCGGTTTTTTCGAATTGTGAACGAAGTTCCTGCCGTGCTCATGGCAGCAATCGTCATTCTCGTGGTCGTAAAACCGTTTTGAACTCACCAGAAACAAAGTTTTTGGCGAAAAACCTGCTAAAAATGCCCACTTCAAATTTCAATCTATCTGCGCTACACATCTCCCGTTCTCCGAAATCGTCCGGAACGCCTGCGCAAAGCCCCCTCAAGGGCTCGCGAATTGGCATTGGCTGCTGCCGCAGCCGAGACTTCCGGCCGATCTTCAAATCCCCCCTCTGACGACCACGGCCCACGCACTGCGCATGGGTCAGGTCACATCCCCTTGTTTCCCTCAAAACTGTAATCACTAGAGAGTATTTTTCGATGTCGCTTCAAGAAGCTATGAAGCTCCAGGACCTGAAGTCCAAATCGCCCGCCGCCCTTCTCGAGTTTGCCGAAGAGCTCAAAATCGAGAACGCAAGTGCGATGCGCAAACAAGACATGATGTTTGCCATCCTCAAGCAACTCGCAGAACAAGATGTCGAAATCACCGGCTCGGGTGTCGTCGAAGTACTGTCGGACGGCTTCGGCTTTTTGCGCGCTCCGGAATCGAACTACCTGCCCGGCCCCGACGACATCTATGTCAGCCCGAACCAGATCCGCCGCTTCGTTCTCAGAACCGGCGACACTGTCGAAGGACCGATCCGCGGCCCCAAAGACGGCGAACGTTATTTCGCGCTGCTCCAAGTCAACACTATTAATTTCGAAGATCCCGAAAAACAGAAACATAAGGTTCACTTCGACAACCTGACGCCGCTCTATCCCGACAAGCGCCTCAAAATGGAAATCGCCGACCCAACGATCAAGGATCGCTCGGCCCGCGTCATCGACATCGTGGCCCCCCTGGGCAAAGGCCAGCGCGCCTTGATAGTGGCGCCACCGCGCACCGGAAAAACCGTGCTGCTGCAAAACATTGCCAAGTCGGTTGCAGCCAACCACCCGGAGTGTTTCCTGATCGTCCTTCTGATCGACGAACGTCCAGAAGAAGTCACCGACATGCAGCGCACCGTCAAGGGCGAGGTCATCGCCTCAACCTTCGACGAGCCAGCCTCGCGCCACGTCCAGGTCGCTGAAATGGTCATCGAAAAAGCCAAGCGTCTCGTCGAACACAAACGCGACGTTGTGATATTGCTGGACTCCGTCACCAGGCTAGGCCGTGCCTACAACACCGTCGTGCCCTCATCGGGCAAAGTCCTGACCGGCGGCGTCGATGCCAACGCCCTGCAACGCCCCAAGCGCTTCTTTGGCGCGGCGCGCAACATTGAAGAAGGCGGCTCGCTGACCATCATCGCCACCGCCCTGATCGACACTGGCAGCCGCATGGACGAAGTCATCTTCGAAGAGTTCAAAGGCACCGGCAACTCTGAAATCGTTCTCGATCGCAAAGTCGCCGACAAGCGCGTCTTCCCGTCGATGGACATTCTCAAGTCCGGCACCCGCAAGGAAGAACTCCTCACCGACAAATCGACCCTGCAAAAAATGTACGTCCTGCGCCGCATCCTCAACCCGATGGGCGCAACCGATGCGATCGAATTCCTGCTCGACAAGCTCAAGAGCAC
>VFKO01000390.1 GCA_009885515.1 Rhodobiaceae bacterium
GTCATCGTCCGACTCGTCGCTGTCGTCGTCGTCGCTGTCGTCGTCGTCGCTGTCGTCGCTGTCGTCGCTGTCGTCGCTTTCGCCGCCATCATCGGCGTCGGAGCCCTCGCCACCCTCAGAGCTGCTGCTGGAGCTATCCGAACTACCGGCTGCGCACTCAGGGGATGTGCTGGATGAACTCGAGTCGCAGTCGTCATCATTGGCGGCGAATGCCGCCGCTGCGGTTAGCCCACACGCAAGTGCCAAGACCGATGCACCACTGAGCAATTTGGAAGCCCTACTCATTTATACCCCTATCAATTCATTCAATAAGATACGAAGCGTATGGCAATGAACCACGCGTCTGATTTCCGGGTAAAGGTAATGGTTTGAGCTATCCGGCCTTTCGGAAGTTCTGTTGCTTGAAATCCACAATCTAGGGTTGGCCGGGTGCACGGAAATTCTTGGGTCCTGGGCTGCCCGGCGGTCACAGCCACTATAGTATTTTCCGCCAACCAGATCCGTACGATTCATGTAAGCGCATGAAATGGAAAGATTTTTTTCTGTGACAAAATTGGCTGTGATTGATTTTCGGTGCGCCGGAGAAATCAGTAAATGGCGAGCGTCACTTGCGTTAATCAGAGCCGCATAGAGGCATCGAGCATGTTTCTTTGAGAACTGCCGGAATAAGGCCAGAAAAAAGAATTTCACGAAAATGCGCGCAGTCCCCCATCCCCTGCAGCAGCGAAGTGCTGCGCAGGGACTTCCCCCGCTTGCGGGGGAAGTGAGTCGTAGCCCGCGCGTTTTTGCTTGGCGAGGGTGACGCGCATTTTGGCGGCCATTTTCGGCTTCGAAGACCTGTTGGACGGCACGGCACCTGCAGTGTTGAGACCGCAGGCGGATTTCGATACAGGAAATGTGCCGGATTGGAACAAATTGGGAGCGTTAATGATGCGCAGGATGGTGGGAGCGTTGCTGGCGGCGGGACTTGTCTTGGGGGCGGATGCGATGGCGGCGCAGGCGTCGAATGCAGATTTGGTGACAGCGTGCCAACGGGAAGCGGCGCGCGGTCAGGCGCTGGCGTGGCGGATGGAACCGTCACTGCGCGGTATCATTGAAGGGCAACGCCGGCACATGAGTGAAGCCTGTGCGGCGTTCCTGTTGGGTGGGCATGGGTCAACGCAGGCCTTGTCGCATTGCCTGCATGCGGCCAGCCACGGGCAAATGCACATCCAGCGCGACCGTAATCAGGATCGCGCCCATGTCGAGCGCCAGAAGGACCACTGCCTTGCGTTGGGCGGAGAGACCAAGGCAAAATCCGTCTATTACCCGCTGTCGGAGTGAGGGGACGCCTTAGCTGACTGTCCAGTTCTTGTTCAGCTGCAGGCGGATGCCGAAGACGAAGACGTCATCGGCTTCGCCGTCGAGGCCGGGGTTGATGATCCATTGGATGTCGGGCTGGATCGAGAGGCTTGGCGTGAGGTTGGCGAAATAGGTGAGTTCGACGTTGATCTCGCGCTCATCCGGAACATCGAACGTTGACTGAAATTTGTCGCCGCCATTGGCGACAGCAACGCCGAGGCCCAGCCGATCTTCAGGCCAGCCCGGGAAGACGCCGGTTGCCACAAGCGTTGCGCCGAAGAACGATGACAGCGGATTGATGTCGTCGTTGGCAATGCCGAAACGCAACGAGCCGGAGAGGTCAAAGTTGCTGCCGCTGTCCTTCGACAAAAGCCTTTCTTCCAGCGCGATGTAGGCGCCAGTGTTATTGTGTGTCTGATCGGTTACGAGGTCGGGAAATTCCTCAGTGTACGTCCAGACGCCCAGCGACCACAAGCGACCGTCGCGCGCGATTCCGGTTTCGGCGGCAAGCAATACTCCGTCACCTTTCTGAAAGTCGATGGTGGTACGCGCGGGACGCCCCGGGTTACCGGGGACACCGTCAAAGATGGCACCGCGGAAATAGACGTTGTTGTCGAAGTTCCAGTTGAGGCGCGCGGCCAGACTGGTGACCGGGAAGATCGAAGGACCGTTGTGCCCGGACTGCGCGAAATCCGCACCGATGCCATGCGAGGAATTTATGAAGAGAGCCCGCACTTCGCCTGCGTCGAACTCGGTGTTCAAGTCGTAGAGCCCCAGGCGCAGCGAGCCCTTGCCGCCGGCAAATGCCTGGTCGATCCAGGCCTCGTACAGGCGCACGGCCGGGGTACCTGTTTCGATGTTGGAGACGCCCTGGAAATCCCCGCTCAATTCGCTGACGCTGTTGCCATTATTGTACAGGCCGTAGATAAACATCTGCGCGCCGGACCAGCCCCATATCTGTTCCAGATCAAGCGAAAGCTGGAGATCGAGGTTGTCGAGATAGACCATGTCGTCGTCGCTGTCGCTATCGAAGCGCCAGAGGTCGGCTGTGTAGGTGAACTGGAGATTCGCGGGCGGCGCCGGTTCTTCGGCCTTGGGTTCGTCAGCCGATGCGATGCTCGCACAGACTGCAATGCACAAACCCGCCAACAAGAACCGGCGCATGATGGCCCCTCACAAATCACTTGCGTTTACTCTTTGGTAAGGTGTGACGGCAGTTCCTAACAACCCGTTAACTGGCGCCGCGTGCGGGAAGGAGAAAGACAGTAGATAGAAAATTCACCGCGAAGCCGCGAAGGGCGCGAAGACAAAATTAGCGGGTGCGCCCCGCGCCGGTCGGTTTCTCAACTTCTTCGCGCCCTTCGCGGCTTCGCGGTGAAAATTCATTCTTGTTACGCCGCCCGCGCTTTTGGGTGGTTGAGGGCGTGGGCGATCGTGTCCAGGGCTTCATCGCGGCGGGTTCGGACGGTGTCGCGGTGGACGCCGATGATGTCCCCGGCACGCTTGGGGCCCATACCGATGCCGCAGGTCAACCACATGGCGATGGTGAGATGCGGCTTGCCTTCAAGGTCGATAAACCAGCCGAAGACTTCCTCCATGCGGTCAATGGCCTGGGGTGAGGCCGGTGACAGGCGAACGATGACTTCGCCGTAACCATACGCCTCCATCGCATCGAGCACATAAGGCGGCCAGCTGGAGACGTGGCCCGGCACCCTGGATTCGGGCACCCGGCGCAGCGTGTCCCAGGTTTCGCGGATTCGGGCGGCAACCATGGTGCGGACCCATCTCATGGCCTGCTCCGGCCAAGAACAACAGTGCCGCTTATATTACAATTCGCCTCATCCATTTAGCTCAACCCTTTGTTTTTTCTGGAATATTTGATGCCAGAGGCCCTGGCCCCGCCGGACGAAAATCCCGCTTGATATTTACTTATAAAAAACATATATGTGAAACAAATACGGAACGCAAGACACAACAGGTGAGACGACGATGACAAAGCGGCAACAAGATCTGGAAAATTCACGTTTGGGCGCGCGCATCCGCGAGTTTCGCAAGGGGCGCGGCTTTACCATGGTCGAGCTGGCGTCGGAGCTTGAGGTGTCCCAGCCAGCGATTTCACAGTGGGAAACAGGCAAGGAACCTCCCGGTCGCGAAAATATCAAGCGGCTGGCCAAGGCGCTGGGGATTACGATTGCCACATTGCTTGGCGAAGCCGACGCCTATTCCGCCAACGCGACGTTTGGCGCGGTGCAGGCTGCCGGTGTGACCTCGATGCCCGTTGATGTGCCGGTGTTGGGTACGGCGGTGGGCGGCTCGGACGGTGATTTCAGTTTCAACGGCCAGGTCGTCGACTATGTGCGCCGTCCGCCCGGCGTGATGAAACTGCGTTCGATGTATGCGCTGTGGGTGCTGGGCGATTCGATGTCGCCGTGGAACAAGAACGGCGACCTGATTTATGTGACGCCCGCGCGCCCGCCCGTTGGCGGCGACCACGTCGTGATTGAGATGGTGGGTGCTGCCGAGAATGAACCCGGCATTGCGATGGTGAAGCTCCTGGTGGGCAAGACGGCGACGCAGCTCAAGCTCAGGCAATACAATCCTGAAAAAGAATTTTCGGTGGCGCTGTCGAAGGTCAAGAGCGTGCACAAGGTGTTGAGCCTGCGTGATCTGCTGGGGGTGTAGCAGCCCCCCTTACCCTTCTTCCGGAAGGCCTAAGCTGTGTGGCTTTCCAGCTCGTCAATGATCGCCTTGGCGGTGTCGAGGAGGTCGATGGCGCGGTCGAGGATTGTGTCGAGATCGGCGAAGCTTGGTTCGCGTGCCAGATCGGTCACTGCCGCCTTCAGGCGTTTGACCTGGGCGAAGAAAACCCGGAGCAAGTCTTTGAGATTGCCGGGCATTGAGGTTGCCAACATCGCTTCGCCATTGCGGTCCCAAAAAGCCGTGCTCAGGTTCTGTCCGGATTTTTTGATGCGGGCCGCAAGTTCGCGGCGGTCTTTTGGATCGTTGAGGTTGACGTTCTGGTCGATGATCGACTTGGCGATTTCGACCGCCGCCATCATGTTGTTACGCATCGCCTCGAAAAATTCGTGCGCGATCTGATCGGGATCGGCGCGATTTTTCGGATGGGGCGAAGCGTTGAAAAGCGGCACGACGCGCTGTATCGAAACGCCGGGCAGATGGGATTCGAAAATCTGTACGGCGCGGGCGATGGCGGCGAAGTCTTTGCCAGCGGCAAGGCGCATTTCGAGCTTGCCGATGCGCTGGGCCAGGATTTTGGAGTGTGAGGGTTTGCGAGTTGCGGCCGACAGCGCCGCCCATAGAAGGGTGCCGCCTGCGAGACCGGCCGCAAAGA
>VFKO01000605.1 GCA_009885515.1 Rhodobiaceae bacterium
GCATCGGGTGCATCGGGTGCATCGGGTGCATCGTCATCGTTGCCGCCGCCCTGGTCGGGCGTGCCGTCGTCGTCGCCTCCGTCAGTGCCGCTGTCGTCGGTTTCGCCGACGTCGTCATCGTTGCCGCCGCCCTGGTCGGGGGTGCCGTCGTCGCCGCCGCCGTCAGTGCCACTGTCGTCGGTTTCCGGAACATCGCCGGGGGCGTTGTCGCCGGAACCCTGGTCGGGTGTGCCGTCGTCGTTAGGACTGCTGTCGGGCGTGCAGTCTGTGGTGGATGGGGTGGTGGTCGCGCAGTCGTCATTCGACGAACTGTCGTTTGATGATTGAGCCGAGGCCTGGGCCAAAAAGGCTGCGGTTGCAAACACGATTGCCAACGTCGAGGCGCTGGCAAACAAAAGGGTGGTTCGTTTCATTGTGTAAGATTGTCTCCGGAGGAACTGGAACGCTCAAGGATGAATTAGATCACCTTCTGACTCGCTGTAAAGTGCACGGCGAATTCCAAGCGCATGCGAATAGAACCGCGCGTGTGGTGTGAAAGCCTCAGGCCGCAGCGTTGTGAATACCATCTTGCGCGCGATTGGCAGGGTTTGCAGAAGCGGTGCAAAGTTTTGGGGACGCCAAGCAAAAATTCCAGCGGATTTTATTTTTTATGGGAATAAGATTTGCTGCATTTTACAACGGTTTCCAATCGAATTGACCTACGTCAATCGGTAACCTTTTGTTAATGATTTGAGATCCAGACGGCAGGTTGGACCGGCGCCGTGCGATTGAACACACGGCGCCGGATTTGCCGGGCGCTTACTGCCCTGAAACGATGCGCCAGGTTCCGTCTGATTGACGGCAGGCCAAGCCGGTCGCTGTTTCCGGATGACCGTCGATATAGACTTGCTGGGTGAATTCGCGGCAAGGGCCTGAGTGATCTTCATAGCCGTCTTCGTAATATTCACCGGCCTGCACATAGCCGTGATTGTTAGAGTATGGATTGTTCCAGTTGTACTGCTCGCCTTCGTCGGGGTCGTTGAAGCTGTCGTAGTAGGCGTTATTGTAGTAATAGGCGTCGTGGCGTTTATCTTTGCAGGCGTCTTTGGCAATGGCGTTGCCGGCAATGCCACCCAAGATTACGCCGCCGATCGTAGCCGCCGTCCTGCCGCTGCCCCTGCCGAACTGATTGCCGATGATGCCACCGACGATGGCGCCGACACCCGTGCCCACAGCGACGTCGGTTTCGCAGCTGCTTTGGTTGTTATAGGCGTTGTTTTGTTGGCCGTAGTTTCCGTAGACCTGGCCTGCCAGAGCGGGCACTGCTGTCATTACGGTCGCCAATAGAGCAAGCGTGATTGTTTTGAACATGTCGCAATTCTCCCAAGCTTTTGTCTGCGCCCCACGAGGCGATCACGGAGTAGTATACGTGAAATGCCATGCCCGCGCGAGGGGGCGCAGGTGACCTTGGTCACATGAATGTTGCGGGAGTGGCGCTGGATTAGTCCAAACTCACCAATTTCCAGCCGCGCTTCTTCAATTCTGCCTGAGCGCGCGGGGTCAGTTTGCCCGTCGTTGCGAATACTGGCGGCTTGGTTTCGCCCCGTGTCGCCAATTCCTTACCAATGGCACCGACGCTGCGCTCGACGGCATCGGTCCATGCCAGCCCGTCGAAGGGGAACGCCGCGACCAGCCCGCCGGTCTTGTCGCGATTGAGAGCGAACTCCTTGACCAGGTAGAATTCCTTGAGACCGCCAAGGCTGTCGCTCTTGGTGGCCAGGAGTTCGGCGCGATATCGATTGAACTTCGCGGCATCGTCGCTGGCGACCATTGCTGCCCGCCGGATAAACACGTCGCTATTGCTTGCTCCCAGCGCCGTCAGCGACTGCGCAATCACATAGAGATCGCCGGGGGAATAGGATTGGTTTTCGATAAACGATTCGATCACGTCTTCCGGCACCTTCAGCACTTTAAGTTTTTGGGTCACCAGTTCGGCAATCTCGGCGGAGCTTTTGTCGCGAATGGGATTGGCGAGGTTGGATGCCCTTGAGGTGGCGGACACGGCAATCCCCGCACCGCCGGGGATCGCCGATATCGCCGCGGAGATGGAGATGTCGCCTGCAGCCATCACACGCGCCATATCGACCAGACCTTCGCGCAAGGGCGTAAAGTCAGTATACGGATCGACTTTGAGCTCGAACGCGAGTTCGCGCATCGCCTTCTTGACGCCGGTGATGCTTTCGACAAAGCCGTCGCGGCTGGCATCGGAGTGTTCGACCTCCGACACGGTCTTGTCGAACATGTTTGCAATGCCCGACACCAGGTTGCCAGTTGTTTCAACCGGGTCGAGAATGAGATCGCGGCCAAACTTCACCGGTGCCATGCCGGCATCAGCCAGGGCTTCGACAAAGGTTTCAGTCTCTGACATTTGTTCGAGAACGCTGAGGGCCCGAAGTTCCTGCAACCGTTCATCCATCCGGCGCTGGCCATTGACCTGAAATTTTCCGTACGTTGTTTCGACGCCGTAGAGGCGCACGAAACCATCGCTGCGCACGGTTGGTGCCACGGTCCAATTTGGTCCTTTTATGTTGGCGCCCAGCAGCTGAGAGGCCTGCATTTCCGGTGGCGGTTCTGCCGCCGGGATTGCGGCTGCGGCGACGGCTAATACGGCGAGCGTCGACAAGAGCTTCATGGTGTCAGTCCCCTGGATTTGGTTAGCGCCAACTTCAAGTGATTCCCTGCCGGCTGCAAGCGCCACTTGGGGTCACGGCCAAAAAGACAGGTAATTCAGTGACTTCACTCTCATCCATAGGAGTTCTTGCCTGCGCATCCAACTTGGCGTTTCATTCGCCTGTCCGGGGAATGGATTGGCAATCTGCGGGGGAAGATGGCGATTCGGTTTTTATTGACGGTTGTTTTTGTGGCTGGGCTCAGCGCTTGCAGCGTGGTGCGCAACTACGTTGCCGACCTGGATCAAACCGGCGCCGTATCGTTCTGCGAGCAAAAACGCTCGAACCCTGCCGTCGGGGTGCTGAAAGGCAAATTGGCGATCGTGAGTGTTGAAGAGATTACGCCCGATATGCTGGCGCTGGACGAGGTGCCGACCGCTCAAGACGTTGAGGCCATTCGCGTATTGGCACGCGATCAACGCGAATGCCGTGACCGCACCGACGCCGTCGCGAAGGATCATTGGCCGACACAGTCGGCGACGCGCAAGGGGCTCGCGCTCAAGTACGATTTGGTGACCGCGGAACTGTTGAAACGCAAAATCTCATTCGGCAACGCCAACAGGCTTTACCAGGAAGCGGCACTGGATGCGGAAGGCCTGCTGACAGAAGACCGCAAAGATCAACTCGCGCAAGCCCGCCAGCAAGAGGTTGAAGCCTGGCGCACCATCGGCGATGGAATTCGCGCCATCGCAGGATCACAAAAACCCGAACCGACGGCCGACCCATGCACATGGTCGGGCAACAGCGTCGATTGCGGCGGGAATTAGCATTCAACACAAACTCCACCTTCGTCATGGCCGGGCGCTTGTCCCGGCCACCCAGCCGTCGCGTGTCTACGCGACGAAAGGATGAGGGCGCGGCCGGACTCAATGCAATTTTGTGCCTCGCAGACGCGAGGCCACTGGTTGGCCGGGTCAAGAGCCCGTCCATGACGAACGTGAGATTGTGCAGTTGTTGATGGATACGCTATCACAGCGTCACAAGTCATATCTTTCGGCCGTTGATATAAGAGAGAGTCCTGCATCATGAAACGCGAACCTTCGGTGCCTGCCGGCACCGTTCAGCGACTGTGGATCGACAGTGAGGTGCTGAAGAGCAATATGCTGGGCGATCCGACGCGGCGGATGATCGATGTTTATGTGCCGCACGGTCATGACGGGCGTGGGCTGCCATTGTTGGTCGACATTGTCGGTTTCACAGCAGGTGGGCCCGCGCACACCAACTGGAAAAGCTTTGGTGAGAATATGCCCGAACGGCTGGACCGGTTGATCGCCGAGGGCATGCCGCCGGTGGTGGTGGCGTTTCCTGATTGCTTCACGAAGCTTGGCGGCAATCAGTATATCAACAGCGTTGCTGTGGGGCGGTGGGCGGACTTTCTTCTGCAGGAGGCCGTGCCGTTTATCGAGACGCGGTTGAATTGCGGCGGTACGGGGCGGCGCGGGTTGTTCGGCAAGAGTTCCGGCGGATACGGCGCGATCGCACACGCCCTGCTCTATCCGGATTTCTGGAGTGGTGCGGCCTGTCACTCAGGTGACATGGGGTTTGAGTGGGCCTATTTGCCCGAAATGCCCTCAATGCTGCGCGCCTTGAAGCCGCACAAGAACGACATCCAATCATGGCTCGCCGAATTTTTCAGCAAGAAGAAGACGAATGAAAAAGACATCCATACGCTGATGAATTTTGCGATGTGCGCGACCTACGACCCTGATCCCACTGCCTATATGGGCGTGCGGCTGCCGGTCGATCTCGACACGTGTGAGGTCATTCCTGAACGCTGGAATAACTTCATGGCCTGGGATCCGGTTGTGATGGCAGAGACGCGCGGTGCGGGGTTGAAGAAGCTCAAGGCGCTCTATATCGATTGTGGCGATATTGATCAGTACAACCTGCTCTATGGGGCGCGGCGCTTGCACCGGCTTCTGCAACGCATGGATGTGACACATACCTATGAGGAATTCCCCGACAATCATTCGTCCGTAGACTACCGGATGGACACGAGTTTGCCTTTTCTTGCCAAGGCGTTGTCGAGTTAACCTACTCTCCCTTGCGGCGGCGCGCGAACCGCGCCAATACTGAGCGCGATGAGACTGAGAGCGGCAATTTTGGGTGGTGGATCGTGGGGCACTACAGTTGCCTCACTGGTGGCGCGCAATGTGCCTGCGGTCATCTGGGCGCGCGCTGCCGAGACGGTTGATGAGATAAACCGCCTGCACTCCAATGAGCGGTATCTGCCCGGTGCGAAACTGACGGTGGGCTTGCGGGCGACGCACTCGATCGAAGAGGCGGTACGGGACGCCGATGTTGTGGTCCTGGGTGTTCCGTCGCAGGCGATGCGAGAGACCGCACGGGAAGTGGCGAAGCATATTAGAGCCTGGGTTCCGATCATCAGCCTGTCGAAGGGATTGGAACAGGGCACACGGCTTCGGATGACTCAAATTATCGGAGAGGAACTGCCAGGCCATCCAGCGGGCGTTCTCACTGGCCCGAATTTGGCAAAAGAGATCATGTCGGGCTATGCGGCTGCCAGTGTCCTTGCGATGGAAGACGAAGTGATCGTGCGTGAACTCCAGGGCGTGTTCAAGTCCGGACTGCTGCGCACCTACACGAATACCGACGTCGTTGGCTGTGAATTGGGCGGGGCGTTGAAAAATGTAATGGCGATCGCCGCGGGCATGGGCGACGGGCTTGGTGCGGGAGAGAATACGCGCTCGGCGGTGATCACGCGGGCCCTGGCAGAAATAACGCGGCTGGGCGTGGCGATGGGTGGACGGGCAGAGACCTTTGCAGGCTTGACGGGCATGGGGGATCTGATTGCGACTTGCACCAGCCCACAGAGCCGCAACCGGACAGTTGGATTTGAACTGGGTCAGGGCCGCAAGATCGCTGAGATTTTGGCCGGCATGCGACAGGTGGCCGAAGGCGTGAAGTCGAGCCGGACGGTGCTGCAGCTTGGTGAAACTCTTGGTGTTGAAATGCCTATTGCCTCTGAGGTGAATGGGGTGATCAACGAAGGCCGTTCAGCGCAGGACGCGTTTCGCGGCTTGTTGCGGCGCAGCGCCGGCTGGGAGTCTGATCCGGGATGAACGATAGTGTTTCAACCCAGATTCAAGGCGTGCCCTTGCCGCAATGGCCGGCCGAGCCCGGGGCGCGCGTTGTGTTCCTCACTGACTGCCGGACGGTCACCGAGCGCCAGGTGGTCGAGCGTTGGATCACGCACACGCGGCCGGCAGGAACGGCCGAGGATCAGGTTTCGTTTCTTGGGCTGCCGGTGAAATCCGACGATGCGCGCCCTTTCGCAGCGCAATTGGAACAGTTTCTGAAGGACGACAGCGTGATGCTGGCACCGGTTCGCATTGCCTGGTTGCCAAAAGAACACAAGGGTGAGCGCAGCGCTCGCATTTCCGACTTGTTGTTGTTCCGGGATCCTCGCCATCCGCGCGAAAAACTGCAGCAACGGCTCATTCAAACCGAACCTGAACGGTGCCGGCTTGTCGCTGGTCAAGCCGCCAGCATTGGAGATTTGAATGCACGCGCCAAGCGCGCGGCCGATGCGGATGCGAGCGATCTTGAAGGCTTCGCCGATTTTGTCACGCGGCAGGCGCGGCTGGCGCTTGAGCGCGCCGAATACCGGCTGATCGGGCGGCGCTACAAACTGCCGAAGCTAGTGCGCGAACAGATCGCAGCGTCGCGGCGATTTCGCGACGGCGTAGGTGAGATGGCCACGAAGCTGAAGCGCAGCGAACACTCGGTGATGAAGGAGTCGCTGCAATATCTGCATGAATTGCGCACAGCGCACAGTCCCTATGCGATAGACTTAATGATGCAGCTGGCGCGCGGGCTGTTCTCGCGCGGCTATGGGACGCAAATCGACTACGATCAAGCGCAGATCGAGCGGACCCGCCAAGCCTTGGAGCGGGCGCCGGGAATTATTCTTCCAAGTCACAAATCCAATCTGGATTCGGCCGTGACGTCGGTTGCCTTTGCCGATAACCGGCTGGCGACACCGACCACGTTTGGCGGGATCAATATGGCCTTCTGGCCGATGGGCACCGTGGCGCGGAAGGCCGGGCGCGTTTTTATCCGCCGCGATGTCAAGAACAACCCAGTCTACAAGTTCGTGCTGCGGGAATATCTGGGTTATCTGGCGGAGAAACGGTTCAGCCTTGAATGGTATATCGAGGGTGGGCGCTCGCGCACCGGAAAATTGCTGCCGCCAAAAGTGGGGCTGTTGACCTATCTGGTCGCTGCCTATCGCGAGGGCCGTGTCGACGACTTGATGCTGATGCCGATTTCGATCGCCTATGATCAGCTCCACGAAGTCAGCGAGTTTGCCGCCGA
>VFKO01000112.1 GCA_009885515.1 Rhodobiaceae bacterium
AGCGACCCCCAGTTCTTCGAGCTGGAGCGCCAGAAGATCTTTCGCCAAACCTGGCACATTATGGGTCACGTCTCCGACGCGCCAAACGCCGGCGACTATGTCACCCTGGATGTGCTGGGCGAGCGGGTCGTCACGCTGCGTGATGAAACGGGGACACTGCGCAGCTTCCACAATGTTTGCCGCCATCGCGCCGCCAAGATTGCACCCCATTCGCGCGGCTCCTGCGGCCACCGTCTGGTGTGCCCCTATCACGCCTGGAGCTACGGCCTCGACGGACGCCTGGCCGGCGTGCCGAAATGGCAGGGCTTTGAAAATCTCGACAAGGCAACGCATGGCCTGCACCCGGTCGAGCAGGAAATTTTCCAGGGCTTCATCTTCATCCGTTTCGAGAAAGGCCTGCCTCATATCGCTGAAATGATGGCGCCCTATGCGCACGAACTGGAACCCTACGCGCTCGAAACGCTCGTGCCCAACGGCCGCGTCACCTTGCGCCCGCGCACGGTGAACTGGAAAAACATCGCCGACAATTACTCCGACGGCATGCATATCGGTGTCGCCCACCCCGGCCTGACCCGCCTGTTCGGCTCGACCTACAAAATCGAAGCTCGCGAATGGGTCGATAAAATGTCCGGCGAACTCCAACACAATTCGTCGGAAAACTGGTCCGAGCGCCATTATCAAAATCTGCTGCCTTCGCTTGAACATGTGCCAGCAGAGCGCCGCCGCCTGTGGGCCTACTACAAACTTTGGCCCAATGTTGCCTTCGACATCTATCCCGACCAGGTCGACTTCATGCAGTTCATTCCCGTCTCGCCAACCGAGACCATGATCCGCGAAATCTCTTACGTGCACCCCCACGTCAGCCGCGAACTCAACGCCGCGCGCTATCTCAACTGGCGCATCAACCGCCAGGTCAACGCCGAAGACACCACGCTGATCGCAGGCGTGCAGGCGGGCATGGCCTCGTCAAGCTACACCAAAGGTCCGCTCTCGCCCAAGGAAGTCTGCCTGCTGTCGTTCGCCAACCGCATGCGCACCCTCATTCCAGAGGCACAGTTCGACAATCCGCCCACTCGCCAATGACGGCGCTCAGGCTCGTCTGCAACGTCGACATGCCGGGCGACGAAGATCTGCCCAACGACGACGCGCACCCGTTCTGGCTGGCGCTCGACGATCTGGGTGACACAGTTGCCGCATCCTTCAAGGTCCGCGGCCTGGACCCGGACTCCAAAGACTATTATTGGGAAAACGACGAAGGCTCGCTGCTGACAATGTCCAGCGACGTGCCCGCCTACGCGGCCTATTTCTGGGTCTACCTGCCCAGCGATCCCGCCATCCAGGCAACACTCCTGCCCGCCATTCTCGTCCACCTGGCAACCGCGAGGCAGGCGCTGCCGGACGCGGGTTGGACTGTGACGCTGGATCAACAGCCGCTCATTTGGAACGACGGCCGCTTTCACCTCGTCGTCTAAGAGGCTCTGCGAAGTATTTCATTTAATACAATAGCAATTTCTGTTTACCCCTTGGTAACCTTGCCAAATCATTGTCGTCCTGCACCCGTGGGGGTGCGGAGACACGACAGAACATGCTCGCATACGAAGAACTTAAAGGCTCAACAGGCCGCCAGATGTTTTTTCGGCCCAAGCGCTATGAGGCAGCCGAACTTTTCTCGGGCGCCCCGCCTAAAGTCTCCTTGAAATCGGCGAATTTCCGTTTGGGCGATATCA
>VFKO01000560.1 GCA_009885515.1 Rhodobiaceae bacterium
GTCACTTTCGCGATCCTGATGGCCGTCAAATACACCATCGGCCTGCGCGTCACCAAAGACGAAGAAATGGAAGGCCTCGACCTCACCCAACACGGCGAACGCATTCACTAACAGCCGCGAATTTTTGAGGGGCGCTTTGGCAACAACCAGAGCGCCCCAATGTTCACTGTGAGTGTCTTAGCCCTTGCAAACGAATCCCGTCCCCTCCATTGATCATGCAAGATCGAACGAGAGAGGAGAACCGCAATGGACCTGTCGTCAATCAACTGGCTCGCCGCCGTCGCCGCCGCAATCAGCGCCTTCTTGCTTGGTGGTCTATGGTATTCTCCGGTTCTGTTCGCCAAACCCTGGATGCAGGCAGCGGGCGTGACGGAAGAAAAAGCCAAGACCGCCAACATGCCCATGGTCTTCGGCATCGCCTTTGTGTGGGCCCTTCTTGGAGCCCTTTGTTTCGCCGCTTTCATCGGCCCCAATCCAGACTTGGGGTTCGCTGTCGGCGCAGGCTTCTCCACCGGCTTCTTTTGGATCGCGGGTTCTTATGGCATCAACTACCAGTTTGAACAGCGCCCGCTCAGCTTGCTTCTCATCAACGGCGGTTACCACACAGTGCAATACACGCTATACGGGCTGATCCTGGGATTATGGCACTGAAATCCATGTTGGTTACAATCGCTAATCGCCTCCTTGACTATTAATAACATATAAGTTAGCATTTCGCCAATGGAATTACGCAACTTCGTCAACCGCGATGGTCATGACCTCTTTGATGCGTGGTTCAAAACGCTCGACCCTCAGGCGAAAGCAAAAGTCGCCGTTCAGTTAGTTCGTATGAAGAACGGCAACTTCTCGAATGTGAAAAACGTCGGCGGAGGCGTGCTGGAAAAGAAAATCGATTGGGGCCCGGGCTTTCGCATTTATTTCGGGAAGGAAGGCAACGCTCTGATCATTCTTCTTGGAGGCGGCTCGAAGGCAAGGCAAAATCGCGACATCAAAAATGCGTGGGAGCGATGGGAAGAATATTGCAGTCGTAGAAAAGGTTAGATCAAAATGGCATTGACACGCTCATTCAAGGAAACGGTGCAAGCGCATGTGCGCAAAGATCCGAAATTCGCCGAGGCCTTGTTCAAGGAGGCTATCGACCTCATGCTCAATGGCGATGTCGATACAGGCAAGGAGATTTTGCGGGATTATATCAACGCGACGATCGGCTTTCAGAAACTTGCAAAGCGCACCGCGTTGAAGCCGGAGAGTCTGATGCGCATGTTTGGACCCGGAGGTAATCCCACGACGAAAAATCTATTCTCGGTCGTCAAACAACTTCAGCACAACACCGGCGTCAAACTCCAATTGGCGCGTTGACCTCCACGAAAGTCCGCCGATGTCCCGCTTCGACGCCTTGCCTCTGTCTCCCTTCACGCGCCTGAACACACAGTTGGAGGGCATCCCTCCAGGTCTGCCGCCCATCAATATGCATGTTGGTGAGCCCCAGCATGCCGTGCCGCACTTCGTCGGCGAAATTCTGGCAAAGCACACCGCCGAGTTCGGCCGCTACCCGCCCATCATCGGCCCTGAATCTCTACGAAGATCAATCGCCGCCTGGCTCACCCGCCGCTATCAGCTCGGCACTTTCATCGATCCCGGGCGCCACATTCTCCCCCTCGCCGGCACCCGCGAAGGCCTGTTCAGCGCAGCGTTCGTCACCATTCCCGAAGAAAAGCGGGGACGCAAGCCCGTGGTCCTCATTCCCAACCCCTTCTACCAATGCTACGCGGCGGCGGCACTCTGCGCAGGTGCCGAACCCGTCTACGTAAATGCAACGCGCGAAAGCAATTTTCTTCCGGACTTCGCATCGCTGTCGCCGGACATTCTCGCCCGTACGGCTGCCGTCTACATGTGCTCGCCGTCAAATCCCGAAGGCGCCGCCGCCAATACACAGTTTTGGACACGCCTTTTTGAGCTGGCAGACGAGTACGATTTCACCGTTCTCGCCGACGAGTGCTATTGCGAAATCTACACCACCACTCCACCTATCGGCGCCCTCACCATCCGCACACAGTCGGCTCCAGGCTTCAACCGCCTCCTGGTATTTCATTCTCTTTCAAAGCGCTCAAGCCTAGCGGGCCTGCGCTCGGGCTTTGTGGCAGGCGACGAAAAACTCATCGCCCGCTTGCGCGAGTTTCGCAATGTCACCGGTCCTCAACTGCCGCTTCCCATCGCGGCAGTTTCCACGGCCGCCTGGAGCGATGAGATACACGTCGAAGAAAACCGCGCCCTCTACGCCGCAAAATTCGAGCTCGCCAGGAACAAACTCTCCAACCGGTTTGGCTTTCGCTTGCCCGCCGGCGGCTTCTTTTTGTGGCTCAACGTCGGCGACGGTGTAAACGCCGCAACCAGGCTCTGGCAGGAAGGCGGAATCAAAGTCTTGCCAGGAGAATATCTGGCAAGAAAAATTGCTGACGGAAATCCCGGAAAACCTTTCATTCGCGTGGCCTTGGTTAACGACTTCGCAACGACATCTGAGGCACTTGATAGGCTTGCACGCATCTTGTGACCGTGACCTCAAGCGGCGCGATGGGCGTAGGCAAAAGCGGGTGTCTCGATGAACCAATTCCAATCCGTGTCACGCCCTTTCGCGCCCGTCGAGCGTTTGCCGCTGGTGCCCGAAGAATGGACCGGATGGCGCGATGCCATATTCATCATGGCGAAACGATTGGCTGTGCGGGCCTTAGGCCTGACCCTGATCATAGTGGCGCTTGGAACCGTTTTCGCTTTCGCCACGCAATCCCAAAGCGACCCCAGTTGGAACAACGCCAGCGCCGCCGCTGCTCAAAACGCACTCGGACTTTGGGGTGCAAACACTGCCGACGTGCTGTCCCAAAGCATCGGCATTGCGGGCTGGGTCATTGCTGTGCCGCCACTCTTGTGGGGAATTTGGCTTGTCGACGGACGCGTTGGCCTGCGCCTTCCGTGGCGAATTTTGGCCTGGATGATATCAATTGCCGCCATCGCGATGTTCACCGGTCTCGCCCCGGCGCTGTTTTCAACCGACCCTCAAGCAAGCCTCGGCGGCGTAATCGGCCAAACAATGCTCACAGGCTTTGCCTCCGTTCTTGAATCCTTCGGCATCCCTACGCCCTCAGGATTTGCAGGAATTCTCGCGGGCCTGGTCGGGGTGACGCTGTTCATCTGGTCGATGGGCATCAACCCGCTGCACGTACCATTGCCTGCTCTCCCCTGGGACAGCCTCGGACAAATTCTAAGCCGGGGGACCATGGCCGTGCGCCGCGCGTTTACAACATCGATCCGTCCTGCTCCGCGCATCGCGCGGCAGGAACCACGCATTGTCAGCACCTACGACGACGAACCACCACTCGAAACGCCCACAGAGACATATCCATTTCGCAACGAGCCTCGCGTGTTGCGCTCAAATCCCGTCAAACCCGGCAGGCGTGAGACGCGCGAATCTCAACCGTCGCTCAAGCTGGAGAAGCAATCGGAATACCAGTTGCCGCCGCTCAGCCTGCTTGAGAAAAGCAAAGGCATCCAGGGCGCCAAGGAATCCGACGAAACCCTCGCCCAGAATGCCCGCATGCTTGAAAGTGTTCTCGCTGATTTCGGCGTCCGCGGACAAATCACTCAAGTCCGCCCAGGCCCCGTGGTCACGCTTTACGAATTCGAACCCGCCGCCGGCATCCGTTCAAGCCGTGTCATTTCACTTGCCGACGATATCGCCCGCTCAATGAGCGCCGTCTCGGCCCGCGTCGCTGCGGTTCCCGGCCGCAACGTCATCGGTATTGAACTACCCAACCAGCGCCGCGAGAAAGTCATGCTGCGCGATATTCTCTCGACCCAGGAATACGAAAGTTCTGATCTCGAGCTGATGTTGGCGCTGGGCAAGAATATCGGCGGCGAACCCGTCGTCGCCGACCTCACCCGCATGCCCCATCTTTTGATCGCGGGCACCACCGGTTCAGGCAAATCGGTCGCGATCAACACCATGATCCTGTCGCTGCTCTACCGCATGTCGCCGTCGCAGTGCAAACTCATCATGATCGACCCCAAGATGCTGGAACTGTCGACCTATGACGGCATTCCTCACCTCTTGTCGCCTGTCGTCACCGATCCCAAGAAAGCAATCGTCGCGTTGAAATGGACGGTGCGCGAGATGGAAGACCGCTATCGCCGCATGTCCAAAGTAGGCGTCCGCAACATTAAGGGCTACAACGAGCGCATCATGCGCGCGAAATCCAAGGGCGAGATTCTCAAGCGCACCGTGCAAACCGGTTTCGACAGCCAAACCGGCGAGCCCTTGTACGAAGAAGAAACATTGCCGCTCGACCACATGCCCTTCATCGTTGTCATCGTCGACGAAATGGCAGACCTCATGATGGTCGCGGGCAAAGACATCGAGGCCGCCGTCCAGCGCCTGGCCCAGATGGCGCGTGCCGCCGGCATTCACATCATCACGGCGACGCAACGCCCGTCGGTCGACGTCATCACCGGCACGATCAAAGCCAACTTCCCCACCCGCATCTCTTTCCAGGTCACCTCGAAAATTGACAGCCGCACCATTTTGGGTGAGCAGGGCGCCGAGCAACTCCTGGGTCAGGGCGACATGCTGCACATGGAAGGTGGCGGCCGCATCCGTCGTGTTCATGGCCCCTTCGTCTCTGACGAAGAAGTCGAAGCGGTCGTCAAATTCCTGAAATCGCAAGGCGAGCCGTCATATCTTGACGCCATCACCGAAGAACCCGACGAACCCGATCCCTCAACTCTGCTCGACGGCGAAGGCGAAGGCAGCGGCGACGATCTCTACGACCAGGCTGTCGCCATCATCGCCCGCGACCGCAAGGTCTCGACCTCATACATCCAGCGCCGCCTGCAGATCGGCTACAACCGCGCCGCCCGCATCATCGAAAAAATGGAAGACGAAGGCGTCATCTCCTCGCCCAACCACTCCGGAAAACGCGATGTGCTGGTTGGTGACCATTCCGGCAGGGACGATTGATCGAGCGCACCCTCACCCATGCGTCTCGTTGAACGCCTCCTCAAGCTCGTCAACCAATCCGTCACTCCAGCGCACGTCTTTGTACCCGCCGACGCTGAGCACGCCCATCACGTCCCTGAATTCGGCATTGGCACGCTCGAACATTTTGCTTGACTGTTTTACCCGCCGCTCGGCCGATGCAAACGCCAGATCTTCCGGATGGGCCGCTTCATGCGCCCAATCGCGAATGGCCCGCAGCAAGCGCATGTAATCATTCACTTCGCGCGAGATATCCGCAGTCAGGGCATATCCAAACAACCCCGTCATCGCCGGTATGGCGCGAAATGCGTGGTCGACGGCATCCACGGCCCGCACCCGGGAAGGCCCATCCGGCGAATGCACAAATCGCGACAATGAGTCGCCAAACGCAATGTGGAGCAGCATCAACTCCTGCCCAAAATTCTGACGCGCAGGACGCCAGCGTCTCGCTTGCCTTGCATCAATCACAATTGGGATGAGAATGGCAAAAACCACAGCGCTCAACAAAAACCCGCCCGCTTCCGCTATGGCATTTTGCAGGAACACCTCATTAAGCCCCAACGGCCCGTTCGGATCAAACACCAGTTTTTGCAGTCGCCCGTCCATCGTCCCCATGCCCCCACAGCGGTCCTGTCAATCATTTAATGGCCGCCCCCCTAATTCCTGCTATTCTGCCCCTCGCGTTCTTCCTTTTGCCACAGTCGCCTTTTAAGGCTTCGACCAACCGTCAGAGCTCAAGAAAACAAACATGCGCACACTCTTCACATTCGTCTTTACCCTCGTCTCGATTTCAAATGCCTGGGCCGCCCCGCTCAAGCCTCAAGACGTCGCTGACCTGAACAAGGTTTCAGCCTATTTGAACGCTATTACGTCGCTGCAATCAAACTTTGTCCAGGTTGGCCCCAATGGCGAGCTCGATCAGGGCGTGATTTATGCGCGCAAGCCTGGCCGTCTGCGGTTTGAATATGCACCGCCCAGCCCCTATCTCATTGTTTCCGATGGCGTCACCATCGCGGTCGCCAACAACAAATTGCGCACCGTTGATCGCTATCCGCTGATCGACAATCCGTTAAACATAATTTTGCGCGAAAATATCGACCTTGTCCACGATCCCCGGATTACCGCGATAGATCGCCAGCCCGGCACGCTACGCATCACCGCGACAGAAAAATCGGGGCCGCTCAAAGGGCAGGTAACCCTGATTTTTGCGCACCCTGCGACGGAAATCCGCCAGTGGATCATTACCGATGCGCAAGGGCTGCAAACCATGATTGCCTTGAAGAATCCAAAGACAGAAGTGCAGCTATCGCCGCAACTCTTCTTTTTGCGTGACGTAGATCGTTTCGGCCGAAAAGACGATTAACGCGGCCTTTGCTTGCCCATGTTTGCGCGGCGGTGCTAGCCATGTCGCATGAGCCGCAAAGACAAAAGACCCATCGTCGGCATTCCCTGCGATCATCGCATGATCGGGCCCCATCCTTTTCATGCCGTGGGTGAGAAATACATTGTTGCCGTGCGCGATGGCGCCGGTGCGATACCCGTCCTTATTCCGGTTCTCGAAAACCCGATCGGCGTCGAAGAAATTCTTGCATCGGTCGACGGCATCTTTCTGACCGGCTCACCATCCAACGTCGCACCCAAAAATTACATCGGAACTTCGCCACGGCCCGGAGTCCTGCAAGATGAAAGGCGCGACGCCACAACCTTACCGTTGATCCGCCACATGGTTGAGCGCGGCACGCCAGTCTTTGCCGTCTGCCGCGGCTTTCAGGAATTCAACGTCGCTTATGGCGGCACACTGCACCAGCACATCGAAGACGTGCCCGGCCACTTCGATCATCGCGAAGACAAGGCAGCGCCGCTCGATGTTCAATACGCTCCGGCGCACGATGTGGAACTAACTCAAGGCGGCGAGCTTGAGCGCATCGCCGGCACCCGCACCATCAAAGTGAATTCGCTTCACAGCCAAGGCGTAGACCGCCTGGGTGAGGGCCTGTCAATCGAAGCCACGGCCCCGGATGGCATCATCGAAGCCTTTCGCGTCACCGCTGCCAGGAACTTTTCGCTGGCCGTTCAGTGGCATCCGGAATGGCGCTTTTGGGAAAATGAGTTTTCAAAGTCTTTATTTGCAGAATTTGGCCGCGCCTTGCGCAGCTGAGGAAGTGAGTTTGGGGGAACGGCCATGAGCCGCAATCGAGCAGAATTGAAGGAATGGCTGAAAGAACGCCGCATCACCGAAGTCGAGATGATGGTGCCCGACATGGCCGGCATCGCGCGCGGAAAAATCTTGCCCACGAAAAAGTTCTTGTCCGGCCTCGACAACGACACCTTGCGCCTGCCCGAAAGCGTCTTCGGCCAAATGGTCACCGGCGCCGACGCCGACACCAAGGCGCTGACCTATCAAGCGCCGGACATGATCCTGGTGCCCGACGCCGACACGATCTGCGTCGTGCCCTGGTACCGCGAACCCACTGCTCAAGTGGTCTGCGATTGCCACGACCGCAAGGACAAGCCGGTGATGGTGGCGCCGCGCCAAATTCTGAAGAATGTGCTGGCACTCTATAAGGAAAAAGGCTGGCACCCCATCGTCGCGCCCGAACTCGAATTCTTCTTGGCGCAAAAAAACATCGATCCCGACTACCCATTGCTGCCGCCGGCCGGAAAATCCGGACGGCCGCAAACCGGGCGCCAAGCCTATTCGATCGACGCGGTAAACGAATTCGATCCCCTGTTCGAGGACATGTACGACTATTGCGAAGCGCAAGATATCGGCATCGACAGCCTCATCCACGAAGACGGCGTTGCCCAGGTCGAGATCAACTTCAACCACGGCGACCCGCTCCAACTCGCCGACCACACGTTTTTGTTCAAGCGCACGGTGCGCCACGCCGCGCTTCGCCACGACATCTACGCCACCTTCATGGCCAAGCCCTATGAAGCCGAACCCGGCAGCGCGATGCACATCCACCAAAGCATCGTCGACGTCAAAGGCCGGAACCTGTTTTCATCGAAGGGCGGCAAGGACACGCGCCTGTTCATGGCCTACATCGCAGGGCTGCAGAAAAACCTGCCCGCGGCCATGCCATTGATCGCGCCCTATGTGAATTCCTATCGCCGCTTGGTTCGCTATCTCTCGGCGCCGGTGAATACGCATTGGGGCCACGAAAACCGCACGGTGGGCTTGCGCATCCCCGAATCCGAAGCCAAGAACCGGCGCATCGAGAACCGCGTCCCCGGCGCCGATGCCAATCCCTATCTGGCGATCGCTGCCACCTTGGCTTGCGGATATCTCGGCATGGTGCAAAACCTCTCGCCGACGAAACCCATGGAAGGCAACGCCTACGAATCGATGCGCTACCAACTCCCGCGTCATCTGCTCGACGCCATCCAGCGCTTCCGCGCCTCGCAAGATTTGCGTGAACTGTTGGGCGAAGGCTTCGTCGATCTTTACTCCGACGTCAAAGCCTCCGAACACGACGCCTATCAGCAAGTCATCAGCCCTTGGGAGCGTCAGCATCTTTTGCTGAATGTCTGAATGCCTATTTCCAGGGTGGCGTCAGCTTGTCGAACCGCCGCCATTGCCGGGAAAGCGTCTTGCGATGTTCGCCGTCATGCCCCAAGTGCCAACCGGCAATCACGCCGCAGGCATAATTGACCGCCGCTTCATCGCCGTGGTTGACCGCAACAAATTCGTCCGTGAACTTACGAGCCACGGCGGCATCGTTCATGTGCCCCAACACGTCTTGAATGGCACCCAGCCCATCAACAAACTTGGTCGCTTTGCCTTCGGGATAAAGCGAAGCAAAAAATTCGACGGCGTAGCGCAGCTTCTTGAGACGGATGCGCATTGTATGCCGCTCGTTCACATCAAGAGTCTCGATTGTCTTGCCGAGCTTGATCGCCTGTGAGAGGCCGCGCGCCAGCCGTTTGCGCGCCAACGCCTTGGCGGGTCGTCCGGCTGCCGACGATGCCGTCGCGCGCCAAGGCTTTGAAAGGGTCGCTGCGGCAATGTCCAGCATCAGCCCGCGAAACCAATCGGACTCCAATGTCGAAATGACGTCGGTCCACGCCTTTTGGCGCTTCGCGCGAACCAAGCCCGTCAGCACGTCAAGGCGCGGATCTTGGCCGTACACCTCCGCAGCCGGACGGAACACCTCGTCTTCGAACACATCCAAATCGCGCGCGGCACCTAAAACGCGTGCCAACCGGCGAATGTCGTCCTCCAACGGCTGCAACGCAGCGCGAAACGGCCCGCCGAACAGGGCAATCACGCTGCGCATACGTCGGATCGAAACGCGCATCTGATGAATCCCCTCCGGGTCGCGCGCCACCACAACAGCCGTCCAATTTCCAAGCAGATGATGAAGGCAATGCCCGACGATCCGGCCAAACGCATCGCTCGCGCTCGCTTTCTTCGGCAGCACGAGCATTGCCGTCCTGACGGGCGCGTTCGCGGCTCCACCCGCCAGCGCATATCCGCGCGCAGCCTTGGATTGCCACGCAAGCGTCAAAGGCACCCCAGCCGTAACCTCACGCGCGCAAGAAACCAACTCGTTGACGTCGCCGGACAACAGCTCAAGCTCAAACTCCGAGATCGGCGCCTCCGAAGTATCGCCGTTCACAGCCCTGACGTACCCCACGTCGAACGCCGCCTCGATTTCGGTGCCGCGCTTTGGCACAAGCACGATGGTTGTGCGCTGTATCTCGACGATGAAGATCGTCTTCAGCTCGCACCCGCGTGCCGCTTTTTCGATCATGCGTTTGAGCGGCTTGTCGCTGATCGCGCGAATGTCCGGCGCAAACCCCGCAACCGCCGTATTGACTTCCGTCCTGGTCGCCGCATCCGGACCGCCGATCGTCTTGACGGTCTGAACGAATCCACCACCCTCGTCGCGCACGCGCAGCGCAACGCCCGCATCGCGCAACGCAAATTCCTCCGTGTCGAAGTAGATGGATTTTAGCTCGCGCGTCTTCGCCCGGCGTCCGGCTGCCAAACGCTTCAAAACCGGCGAGTCCCGCAAACGCGCCAGCGCTTCTTCGGGTCCAATAAATTTGAGCTCGATTTCCTGGCCCATTTCCCCTCCTCAAGCGGAGCGAAGACTATCCCGTCCGTGACGCATCGCGAAAACGTCATAAAAGCGTCACAAACACCGAATGTGGAAGGCTTCATTGATGCGCATCAACAGCTTGATCGCGTGGCGTTGCACGAGAGTTCCTGCAGGAAATTTTCGCGCCGGTTTAAAGCCGCACCGCGATCCCGTTCTGCGCCATATGGGCTTTCGCTTGCACAATTGTCGCCTCGCCGAAGTGGAAGATCGACGCGGCCAACACGGCGCTCGCATGGCCTTCGCGCACACCGGCCACCAAATGGTCCAACGTGCCCACGCCGCCGCTCGCGATCACCGGCACGCCGACCGCGTCCGCGATCGCGCGCGTCAGCGGCAGATCGTAGCCTTCCTTCGTGCCATCGCGATCCATCGAGGTGAGCAAGATCTCACCGGCCCCCAGACCGACGACCTCGCGCGCATAAGAGACGGCATCGAGCCCGGTCGCAGTCCGTCCGCCATGCGTAAACACCTCAAAGCGATCCGCACCCACGCGCCGCGCGTCGATCGCGACCACCACCAGCTGCGAGCCGAATTTCAAAGCCGCCTCGCGCACGATCTCCCGCCGCTCGACCGCCGCGGTATTGATCGAAACCTTGTCAGCTCCCGCAAGCAACAACATACGTATGTCTTCAACCGTGCGCACCCCGCCGCCGACCGTCAGCGGCATGAAACACGCCTCCGCCGTCCGCCGCACCACATCGAGCAGGATGCCGCGTTTCTCGTGACTGGCCGTGATATCCAAAAAGCAAAGCTCGTCCGCCCCCGCAGCATCGTAAGCCCGCGCCGCTTCGACCGGATCGCCCGCATCGCGCAGGTTCACGAACTTCACGCCCTTCACGACCCGACCGTCTTTGACGTCGAGGCACGGAATGATGCGCGTTTTCAGCATGGGCTAACCCTTTGCCACCGAAAGCGCTTCGAGAGCGTCGACCCGCCCGTCGTAAAGCGCACGACCCACAATGACGCCCTGTATGTTCGGATGGTCGAACGCCTTGAGCATGCGCAAATCGGATATCGACCCGATTCCGCCGCTGGCAATCACCGGAATCGATACATGATCGGCCAATCGTGCGGTCTCTTCCATGTTGATGCCCATTCCCGTGCCGTCGCGCGCGATGTCCGTATAGATGAGGCACGCCACCTGTGCGTCTTCGAATCGCTTGGCAAGCTCGCGCGCCGGCGTTTTCGTCGTTTTCGTCCAGCCGGAGATGGCAACGTTTCCGTGCTTGGCATCGAGGCCCACCGCGATCCGCCCAGGATGCGCGCGCGCCGCCTCGCGCACCAAATCCGGATCGCGCGCTGCAACGGTACCCAAGATCACCCGCCGAACACCGGCCTCGAGCCAGTGCTCGATGGCCGCCCGATCGCGAATGCCGCCGCCGAGCTGGACGGGAAGTGCGACGCATTTCAAAATATTCACCACGGCTGCGTAGTTCGACGCACGCCCCTGCACCGCACCGTCCAGATCGACGATGTGCAGCCAAGCAAAGCCTTGCGATACAAACAACTGCGCTTGCGCCGCCGGATCCTCGTTGAACACCGTCGCCGACGTCATCTCGCCTTGAACGAGCCGCACGCACTGTCCGTCTTTGATGTCGATAGCGGGAAAAACGATCACGGCCGCCACCGCGCGAAATTCTGCAACAGCTGCAAACCCACGGCTTGGCTTTTCTCTGGATGAAATTGCGTACCGATGATGTTGTCTCGACCCACAACGGCAGTAACCGGGCCGCCATAGTCGGTTTCGACCAGAACATCGCCTGGATGTGCCGCATGCAGGCAATAGCTATGCACGAAATAGGCGTGCGTTTCCCCGGCAGAACTCAGATTCGCCATGACCGGATGCTCCGACCGTAAGGAGAAATTGTTCCAACCTATATGCGGTATCTTTAGCCCAGGATCGGACGGGGCCAACCTCACCACGTCACCAGAAATCCAGTCGAGGCCTTGATGCAAGCCGTGTTCGAGCCCGCGCGTGGCCATCAACTGCATGCCCACGCAAATGCCCAGAAACGGCACACCGCGCCGCTGCACAGCATCGCTCAAGGCATCGATCATGTCCGGCACCGCGCGCAAACCGTTCATGCAGTCTGCAAACGCGCCCACACCCGGAAGGACAATTCGCTCCGCCCTGCGCACCACATCGGCATCGCTCGTCACCACAACCTCATTGTTCAATCCGCCGTCGCGCACTGCGCGCGCCATCGCCTTCTCGGCGGATCGCAAGTTTCCCGAACCGTAGTCAATGATGGCGACAAGTCCGCTCACGGGACAAATTCCAATTCAAACGGGGCGCCTACGACCCCAGGCTTCCTTTGACGCTGGGCACCTGACCCGCCTGCCGCGGATCGATTTCAAAAGCTTGGCGCAATGCCCGCGCGCAGGCCTTGAAGCAACTTTCGGCAATGTGATGATTGTTCTCGCCATACAAATTCTCGATGTGCAGTGTCAGTCCGGCGTTCTGCGACAACGCCTGGAACCATTCCTTGAACAACTCGGTATCCATCTCACCAAGTTTCGCTCGGCTGAACGAGACTTTCCAAATGAAATAAGGCCGCGCCGACACGTCGACAGCACAGCGCGTCAGCGTCTCGTCCATTGGAATGAGCGCCGATCCAAATCGCCGTATTCCGGCACGATCCCCCAGCGCCTTGACCATCGCCAGTCCGATAACAATCGCGCTATCCTCAGTTGTGTGGTGAAAGTCGATATGCGTGTCGCCTTTGACCTTGACCTTCAGATCGATGCCGGAATGCTTGGAAAAACTCTCAAGCATGTGATCAAGAAAGCCGACACCTGTGCCGATATCGAACATGCCGGTGCCGTCGAGATTCAGTGAAACCGAAATGTCGGTTTCCCGTGTCTTGCGTTCAACGCTTGCTTTACGCATGAAGATAAGCCTTTCGGGCCCCTTTCAATCTGGACCACACACGACATATAGCAGGAGCCCTAACATTGCGCGAAGAGAGCATTCCGTCCCATGACTGACCATTACACTGACAAACCAGTTTGGCGCCGGACGACAATCCTGTCCGTACGCAAAGCCGGACGCGTGGTTGTAGCAGGCGACGGCCAGGTCAGCCTGGGTCAAACCGTCATGAAGTCAAACGCGCGCAAGGTTCGTAGGCTGGCCAATGGTAAAGTCATCGCCGGGTTTGCCGGCGCCACCGCCGACGCCTTCACCCTGTTTGAACGACTGGAAGCAAAACTCGAAACATATCCGGGCAATCTCACACGTGCAGCCGTTGAACTCGCCAAGGACTGGCGCACCGACCGTTATCTGCGCCGCCTCGAGGCCATGCTCGCCGTTGCCGATGCCACCACCAGCCTGATCCTGTCAGGCTCCGGCGACGTGGTGGAGCCCGAGGACGGCCTGATGGGCATAGGCTCGGGCGGCAACTACGCCCTCGCCGCTGCCCGCGCCCTTTTGCCGCTCGATATGTCAGCCGAAGACATTGCCCGCCGTTCGATGAAAATCGCTGCAGATATCTGCGTCTATACCAATCACGAACTCACACTGGAAATCCTTTAGGCGCCCCGATGAGCTCTCTCACCCCTCGCGAAATCGTCGTAGAACTTGACCGCTATATTGTCGGCCAAGCCGCAGCCAAGCGCGCGGTGGCTATCGCCTTGCGCAATCGCTGGCGCCGCCAGCAGCTGACGCCCGACTTGCGCGAGGAAGTGCTGCCGAAAAATATCCTGATGATCGGTCCCACCGGCGTCGGCAAGACAGAAATCTCACGCCGCCTGGCCAGGCTCGCCCAAGCCCCGTTCCTCAAAGTCGAAGCAACAAAGTTCACTGAGGTTGGCTATGTCGGCCGCGACGTCGAGCAGATCATCCGCGATCTGGTCGAAATTGGCATCGCCCAGTTGCGTGAACGCCGCCATCGCGATGTCAAGGCACGCGCAGAGAAGGCGGCCGAAGACCGCGTTGTCGAAGCCCTTGTCGGCACCAGCGCCTCGGACTCCACCCGCGATGCCTTCCGTCGCAAGCTGCGTGACGGCGAACTCAACGACCGGGAAATTGAACTGCAGGTCACCGACTCGGGCGGCATGCCTTCCTTCGACATTCCAGGCATGCCGGGCTCCCAGATCGGTATGATCAACCTCAACGACATGCTCGGCAAAGCTTTGGGCGGACGGCAAAAAACCCGCAAGATGAAAGTCATCGATGCCTATGCGCCCCTGATCGCCGAAGAAGGCGACAAGCTGATCGACAACGATGCGCTGGTCCAGGACGCGATCAAATCAGTCGAAAACGACGGTATCGTTTTCCTCGACGAGATCGACAAGATCTGCGTGCGCGAAGGCGGCCACCGCGGCGGCGGCGACATCAGCCGCGAAGGCGTACAACGCGATTTACTGCCGCTCATTGAAGGCACCACTGTGTCCACGAAACATGGACCAGTCAAAACCGACCACATTCTTTTTATTGCCTCGGGTGCCTTCCACCTGGCCAAGCCCTCCGACCTCCTGCCGGAATTGCAAGGCCGGTTGCCGATCCGTGTCGAATTGCAAGCGCTGACGCGCGATGATTTTCGCCGCATCCTCACCGAACCCGAAGCAAGCCTCATCAAACAGTACAAAGCCCTCATGGCCACCGAAGGTGTTGAGCTCGAATTCACCGAGGAGGGCATCGACGCCCTTGCCGATGCGGCCGCTGAGGTTAATGCGACCGTCGAAAACATTGGCGCGCGCAGGTTGCAGACCGTAATGGAGAGAGTGTTGGAAGAGGTAAGCTTCCACGCCCCCGATAGTTCGGGCGCAAAAATCATTGTCGACCACAGCTTCGTAGCCCGGGAAATTGGCGCTTTGACAAAGAATGCCGACCTCTCGCGCTTCATACTTTGACGCGAAAATTTTTTCCTGCACACCGGGCAGGTGAGTTCAGATTCGCTGATAAATTTGATCGAAAACGTGTTGAGAACTCTCGCACTCTGAAAAGTTTCGCGCTAAGGTATCGGCCTGGGTAGCGATGTCTGCAATTCCACCCCCGGGTTGCAGATCGTCGCGCGAGTTGGGACGCGAGTGTCGAAGCGCAACCTCTTTGTGAGTTTTGCTGAGAGCGATGGTGGCCATTCTTATTTGGCCACGCGTGCAATGCTTGATCCGTCAGGCATCGCTCATTTGATTTTTAGAAACACGGTCGCTGAGGCGCTCGAAGCCGTCGCGACGGGTCAGGCAAACTACGCCGTGGTGCCTGCCTACAACTCGATCACGCAATGGGAGGGTTCAACTCTCAAAGCGTTGGCCTCGGGTATGTTTGAAATTTGCGCGCAGGTCTGCATGCCGACCAGCTATGTGCTGGTTGCCCACAAAGATTATATGACGGAATTTGTAAGCGCCTTCGGCTCGATCACGAACGCCAGCGCAGCCCCGACGCATGAAGACGCTGCCAAGATCTACACCCGCTTCTTGTCGCGCATTTTTGTCGGCGCCCAAGCCGACGAGCAATACCGCGGGCGCCTTCTGCGTCCCGATATGACCCACGCCACCATAGAACTGTCGCGAAATCCATTGCGCGTTCTGGAGGAAATGACGCGTTCGGAACTTATGAAGGCCATGGCCGCTGCGCCCGGCCGCGCAGCCTACGCGCCACTACCCCAAAACGTGTCGGGCGGCTCGATCAACATAGGCGGCACAGCGGTCTTGCAACAGACAGCGCCTGCTATGGCGCAAACCGCGCCCATCATGGATACGCTGCAGGCGCCCGCGGCCCTGGTCGCCGCCGGTCTGCTCGATGCCCCAGGCGATCCAGAAGGTTGGGACCAGCCCGGCTCGCTGGGTGAAATCGTTTCGCTCTTGCGCAAACTCCTAGTTCTGTTGAACGTCCATTCGTTCGGCGCCCCCGATTTGCCTGAAAACAAAACCCAATATTTGCTCGTTGGCCGCCGTGGTGCAGGCGCGCCCGCAGCGGGTGCCCTCAGGTTACCTGCGGCCACACCGCCAACGCGCATCATGACCCTGGTTAGGCCGTCGCTGAAAAAATCCAGCGCCGATCAGTGGTTAAAGCCGCGCACGGCGCTGGCAAAAACACTGCGCGACTTCGGATTTGTCCTGGATCGCGCGCCCATCATGGTATCGACGGGCACCACGCGTTCTTTCCTCTTCGAAGGTGGCCGCCCCAGAGATGGCGTCTCGCCCAACCCGGTCAACATGTTCAGCGGTGCCTTCAAATGGATCGCCGATGTGTTCGAGCCTGCAGCCGAACCGGGCAAGCAAAAGTCCCAAGTTGTCACGCTGCGCAAGACGATCGAGAAGAAGCCCGAGCGCGAACTCAAAGATGACACGCCCGGCAAATTCGACACCATGTTTTTGGGTCAATATCCCAGCTGGTGCCAGGGGCTGAACGCCGACAGCTGCTGGTGCTGTGAGGAACCGCACGCTGACACACAAAGCCAGAACGGTAACGCTGTCTCGCCGATTCTCCAGCTTCTGGGTGGTACGCTCATCGCACTCGTATTCGCAGCCCTTTTGATTGGGATTCCGTATTGCGCCGTCTCAGGTTCATGCGGTTTGTTTGGTGAGCGGCCAAATTATCAGCCCATCATCATTCCTTCCCCTCAGCCTCCTCTCGTCATAGAACCGGCAGTGCCGCCTCCGGTAACTGCCCCTGCAACAAAAATTTCGCCGCCTGTGCAGCCAAAACAGTCGCCCCCTGCAGCGGTTAAACCAGCTCCGTATCCAGGTCTCAACGACAAGCCGGTACCGCCAGTGGCCTATCTGGGACTGCAGGAAAAGCCGCCGGCCCCGCGAAGTGTTGAAAAACAGCCTTCGCCCCCGGCTCCAAAATTTGTTCCTGCAAAGCCGGTCATGCTCCACGTCGCGTTCTACGAAGCCAAGTCGAACCTGACGCGTGAATCTTTCAACGTACTTGCCACGGCCGCAGGCCAGGCCGTGCAAATGAACAAGACCGTAAACATCCGCCTCTTTGCCCTTGGGCGCCGTGAACCCGATCCAAATCTGTGGAACCGCAGGCTTAACGCTGTCAAAGACGAGTTGGTGCGTTTGGGCGTTCCGTTCGAGCGTATCCGCGTTGAAGGCACCGGGCCCTACGTCGTGATCATCAGGGCCATCGAACCGCCGCGCGCCCGCTCCGCCCGTCAACGCCTGACCTACGACCTCGACTCCATCGACGATCCGCTGAGCAATAATTAGTTCCGCCGCCGCCGCAGATACACATAAAGCGCACCATCCCCGCCGTGACGTTGATGGGCGGCTTGCGTCCCGGCGACGACATTGCGGGCGTCACCCTCGTCAAGCCAGCGCGGCACCATCAAACGCAAGACGCCCGACTTCGTGCGCGCGGGCATGACAAAGCCGTGCTCCGCAGTGGCTGAATTCGATTTGGGCGCCCCCTTGCCCGTCACCACCAGCACACAGCGGCGTCCGCTTTCTGCACTGCTGCGGACAAAAGCATTCAGTCGTGTATGCGCCTGCGCTTGGGTCAAGCCATGCAGGTCAAGCGTCGCTTCAGGCACAATCTTGCCGCGCTTCAGTTTCTCCGCCGTCGAACCATCAAGTCCTGCCGTGACAAGTTGTGGCCTGGTTTTCGCCGGCGCCAGCACTGGGCGCAAAGCGGGCTTCACTTGCGTCGGCTTCGGCTTATCGGCAACCCGCGCCTCAACAACTGTCGCCACCAGCC
This sequence comes from Rhodobiaceae bacterium, assembly GCA_009885515.1. Classification (GTDB taxonomy): domain Bacteria; phylum Pseudomonadota; class Alphaproteobacteria; order Micropepsales; family Micropepsaceae; genus SZUA-430. The sequence continues at coordinate 17,780 of VFKO01000560.1, forward strand.
GCTTGCGCCGCGGACGCCGAACGTCGCGCGTAACTTCTTGCCAAAGCGCATGTTCTTCCTCTCGAACGTCGCGCTTCCTGACCACGGGAAAATCAATTCAATCGCTGGGCGGCAGATTTCGGCAGCAAGACAAACATGCGTCCGCGATGCGCCATCCGCCCGGCGATACTTTCCGCGCGCGCGCCAAAACCCCAATAGACGTCACCCCGCACCGGTCCACGAATGGCCCCTCCCGTGTCCTGCGCCACCACCAGAAGCCGCAATACATCATCAGCAGCACCCTCATCTGCCGCAGGCGACGTCGCATCAATCCAGACCGGCGCGCCCAAGGCGTGAAACTTCAGATCCACAGCGAGACTTGCTTCCGGCATCAATGCAACACCCTGCGCGCCCTCGGCGCCCATCACCGGATCGGCAATCGGCAGTTCCTTGAAGAAAACATAGGAAGGATTCTCGTTCATCAGCGCCTCAGCCTTGCCGGGATGAGCGTCGAGCCACGCCCGAATGCTCTGCATCGATAGCTTGTCGCGCGCGATTTCACCCCGGTCAACCAGCACCCGGCCCACTGCCGTGTAGGGGTGTCCGTTCTGACCATCATAGGCTGCCCGTATCACTTCGCCACTTTCAAGCTGCACGCGCCCGGAACCCTGAATGTGCAGGAAAAACGCAGCAGCCGCGTCATCGACAAAAGCGATGGCGGACGGGCCCGGCAAACCGGATGACACAATCTGCGCCCGCGTCGCATAAGGCACGAGCTTGCCGTCCTGCACGCGGCCCGCGACGCGCTCACCCTTCAATGCCGGGCGAAACGCACCCAGATCAACCTGGACAAGATCACTGGGCCGCGCATGCAGCGCCACGTTAAATCGCGCGCTGCGCTTCCGGCTGCCCTCCAATTCAGGTTCGTAGTATCCCGTGTAAAGGCCACGTTCTTCATCGCCGTTGAAAGCTTGAGCCGGCACAAACCAGGTCTCGAAAAACCCACGCGCCGCGTCAGCTGACTGAACCTCGGCCTGCAAAGCCGACGAGCAGGCAAGCCGCCAATCCCCGACCGTGCCATAGGCAGGGACGCCACCAAATCCTTGTGTATCTGCGCGTGCCTTGAGCTTCACACACGAGCGCTGAAAAGCCTGCAACGCAGGCCGCACGTCCGACGATGTCCAATCTGCCAACACGGAAAAGGAGGTTCGCTTCAAAACCAGCAGATCGGGAGCGCTTGTTTTGTCACGCCCAAGATCGTCAAACGGCGCGCACGCCGCAGCGACCAAAAGAAGAGCAGCTCCGGCTGCACGAACTGCACGCATGGTCAAAGCTTATGCTACGCAGCGCCTGCAGTGGCAACCAGTTTCCAGTTTGGGTCACTCGAGCGCGTGTCGCGCGCGAAAGTCCACACATCGGTCACTTCGCGCACCACACCCGCAGCGCCTTCGATAACGGCACCCGCCGCGTCGCGCGTCGCACTTATAAGTTCACTAACGAAACGCACCGTCACTTCTGCAATCCGCCCACGCAAAGTGGCGTCCTCAAGATTGGCCTGCTTTAGGCCAACAAATGAAAATTCCATTTTTTGCCCGGCTTTTTCACGCACCGAGATTGCGCCCTCAAAACTTGCATAAACATCGTCTGCAAGCAGAGGTTTCAGGCCCTTGCGATCACCTTGCGCAAAGAGCTGCGCGATCATTTCGTGTGCCGCTTTCGCACCGCCAAAAAAAGCATCCGGATCAAACCCGCGATCTTCTTCCTGGATGCGCAAGATGCCCAACGCCAACGGCGAACCCGGCGCCAATTTGCTCATCACACCGTCATTGGGCACCGCGCGAGCGGCTTCCCGTGCGCGAGGCAGCGCGATCACATTGTCTTCCTTCGCACTCGCCGTTGGACGTCGTGGATCAGTCCGCTCGCGTTGATTGATCGGGTCAAAAGGCGGACGCTCATGACCGGTCCGCCGGCCGAGCGAAGTATAGAGGCGAAACGCGATGAAGGCCGCAATCGCGGCAAAAAAAACGATTTCCAACGCAGATTCGCTCATTGCACCATTCCGTTAAAGCAAGCACACAACCACAGGATACGCACTTCATTCTGTCTATTCTGCGGCATCGCAGGCCGTTGGCTCATGCTTGGGCATAAACACTACAGCCCCAACCCGACCCGGTCCATAGGCTACAGCTTAGTTACGAAGAAACCAGCACGAACACATGGCAAATGAAGGGTGAATTGCGACGGCCCTCATGCGGTCTCTTGTATGGACGCCCACAACCATGTTAGCCACCCGCCAAAGTAAAATTGTGCTGAATTGTGAGTTTTCAAGGACAAGATCGAATGAGCGACACGCTTACCAACGGCAATGGCCAGGCCCCCGACACTCAAATGGCAGGAGCACCAGGAGCTCAGATTCAGGTCTTGGCGCAATACGTTAAGGATTTGTCATTCGAAAACCCGGCAGCTCCCCTCAGCCTGCAGGGCCAAAAGCCAGCGCTCGATGTGGGTGTCGATGTTCAGGCCCGGGGCCTTGGCGTCGACCAATACGAAGTGACCGTGCGCATTCGCGCCGACGCCAAGTCGGCCAACCAGACTGTGTTTGTTTGCGAAGTCACCTATGCCGGTGTCTTCATGCTCAAGAACATCACGCCTGAAAATATCCAGCCCGTGCTGCTCATTGAATGTCCGCGCCAGCTTTTCCCGTTCGCGCGCCGCGTCGTTGCTGACCTCACCCGCGACGGCGGCTTCCCGCCACTGCTGCTCGATCCCATTGATTTCATGACGCTCTATCGCGCCCAGCTCGCGCAACAAAAAGCGCAACCCACCGCGACCGCCTAACTACGCCAAATTGAATCTTTTCCCAGACCCGCGACCATGGCCGCGTGATCTTTGAGCTCTTGCTCGTGCAGGCGCGGCACCAGCGGACTGGGCCGTGCAGGCAACGCCGTCCGCGCTGCTGCACCGCCGGCCGGCTCATTTGGTTGCGTCAACAACTCTAAACCCTGCTGACGCCCGCCTGAAAGCTCAAGATAGACTTGCGCCAGAAGCTCGACATCAAGCATAGCTCCGTGACCTTTGGTTTTGCGGTCATCCAGATTGATACCGAACTTGCGGCACAACGCATCGAGTGAGGCCGGCGACCCTGGATATTTCCTCCGCGCGATCATTAGCGTATCGACGGCGCGGCTCGCCAAAAGCGCCGGCTTTTTGACCTTCCCCAGTTCCGAATTCAAAAACTTGAGATCGAACTCCGCATTGTGAATAACCAGCGGACTGTCGGCAATGAACTCCAGAAACCCGTCTGCAACGTCAGCAAACAATGGTTTGTCGGCCAGGAACTCCGTCGAAAGATTCGTGATGCGGCGGGACTCCTCCGGCACATCGCGTTGAGGATTGAGATAGGTGTGATAGCGCGACCCCGTCGGCGTCCGGTTCTTCAATTCCAGACAGCCAATTTCAACGATCCGGTGACCTTGCGAGGGATCAAGACCGGTTGTTTCAGTATCAAGTACGATTTCACGCATGGTCTGGTCTCCAGCTATGTCCCACTCGATCCTTCAACGCCTCGATGATCGTAACCACATGCGCTTCAGCCTGGGCAAGCCCCAGCGACGTATCAACAACAAAATCCGCGCGCGCGCGTTTGTCTGCATCGGGCATTTGCTTGTTCACAATGACCTCGAATTTCTCGGCACTCATGCCGGGTCTTTGTAAAACCCGTTCGCGTTGAACAGCACCTGGCGCCGAAACAACCACGACCACATCAACCCTTTTCTCGCCCGCAGTTTCGAACAACAACGGAATATCAAGCACCACCATCTTGGTTCCGCTCGAAGCAAAGTCCTGGAGCAGGATGCGTTGCGCCTGTGCCACCAGCGGATGCACAATCGCCTCAAGCCTGGCAATAGCTTCAGGCTTGCCCACAACGCACCGCGACAGCACCTCCCGGTCAATCCGCCCCTGAACCAGCGCCTGCGGAAAGGATTCGCCAACCGGCCCCACCGCCGCCCCACCTGCATCGTAAAGGCCGTGCACGATCGCATCGGAATCACACACCGGCACACCGTGGCGGGCAAACATTTTTGCCGTCTCGCTTTTCCCCATA
>VFKO01000625.1 GCA_009885515.1 Rhodobiaceae bacterium
AATCGACACAGCAGTTGTCGTCCTTTCGCCGTCAGCGGAGACTTCGCGCCCAAATTTCGCAAGATGCCAGCACAATCGGCAGGATGAGATTGTGGCATTCGAAGCCGCCAGAGCGCTTTGTCCGCTAAGGGCCAACACCGTCATTCCCCGGTTGCGCTTGCGAAGGCCGGATTTCGCCCATATGCGACATTCGTAATGTCCCATCGGAAATGGAGTCGGGTTGGTTTGAAATGCGTCGACCTTGGACGCTTTTGATCGCCGGCACGGCGATCCCACTTGCATTCGGCGTTTGTAGGCTCGCTGGAGTTACATCGTCACCGCCTTTCGGACCGGACGGCTATCAGGCGACGTTCGTGCGGGCGGCTTTGGCGGGCGTCGCAAGCGACAAGGCGAACCCAATCGCGAGCGCCGCCATGAGACCCCAATTGATCAGCAAAGCGTCCGTGATGCCCTGAATCTCCACCGCACGTTCGATCGGGCTGATCGTCAGAATTCCACGGCGTCCGAACTGCTCGATCGCGAGCAGCAGATACATCAGCGGAATCATCGCGCGATAGCGGATCAACACCACGACGCCGAGCAGGCTGAGCACGAACAGCGCAAGACCCCAGGCCGCAAACATGAACATCACGGTGGAGGCGGCTTCCGCGCTGAACGTGTCGAGCGGAATGCGATCAACGCTTTGCGCGATGTAACGGTTGCTGATCCAGGGGTTGAAGCCCGCGACGTTCAGGCCCATCAACAGCTTCACCAGCACCAGCGGAACGAGAAGCCAAATCGCAAGCGCATAACCTTTATAGGTGTTGTCGATCTGCTTGGGGAAGAGCCGGCTGAACATCGTTCGTTCCTCGCTGACGGTCGCCCTTGGAGCGCGCCAAGGCGGCTCAGTCCAAAGCGCGTGCCATACTGTTCCAAAATACCATACCAACCGTCTGACCGGCCGCCCATGACCGTACCGCTCAAAAACATGACTTCACGCATCACGCGAACAATTTGGTAACAGTACCCACGGCTTGGCTCATGGGCCCGCCTCTGAAGGGCCAGAGTGACACAGAGTTGGGGTCGGTCCAGTTCACCGAAGCGTTCGCGCCATCTGGCAGGGTCCCTCCAATTCGGCCGTCGGGCTGCCGCGGTCGCGAAGGCTGGAATTCGCCCATTCCGGTCATAGGCTCGAGATAAAGAAAGTCTCTCAAGCTGCACTTTTGCCTGGATCAGGTCGTGCGGGTCTGAATTCGTCAGTGAACCAGCCGTAGATCGATGCGAGGAGCACGC
>VFKO01000053.1 GCA_009885515.1 Rhodobiaceae bacterium
CCCGTCACCAACTCGCCCGCCTCGTGGTGCGTCTGCAAATGGTTCATAGCGGCAACCCGGTCCGTCGGATCGTAGCCGTCGTGGAGCTTGTGCAGACGGATGATCGACCCGTCGTGCTGTTCCACGTCTTGCGCCGTGCCCGGCGCATAGTCGACCGTAATCTCGGCACGGCCTTCTATGAAGTCGATACTGTTGACCGCCTCATTGTGTTCGCGCACGAAGTCGAAGCTCTTCGTCGAGCCCGGATGATTGTTGAACGCCACACACGGCGAAATCACATCGATGAAAGCAGGACCATTGTGCGCGATCGCGGCCTTGATCAAAGGCACAAGTTGCCCCTTGTCGCCCGAAAACGAGCGCCCGACGAACGTCGCCCCGGCCATCAATGCCATGCCAACGAGGTCGATCGGCGCGTCATTGTTCGTGCCCCCTGCCTTCGATTTCGAGCCGCGATCAGCGGTGGCCGAGAACTGCCCCTTGGTCAATCCGTACACGCCGTTGTTCTCGGTGATGTAGACCATGTTCACGCCGCGCCGTACGCAATGCACGAACTGTCCCAACCCGATCGACGCCGAATCGCCGTCGCCGGAAATGCCGAGATAAATCAGATTGCGATTGGCGAGATTGGCCCCCGTCAACACCGACGGCATACGCCCGTGCACGCTGTTGAAGCCGTGGCTTTGCCCGAGCAGATAATCTGGCGTCTTCGACGAACAGCCGATCCCCGACAGTTTCGCCACCCTGTGCGGCTCGATGTTCAGCTCGTAACACGCCTGGATCAGCGCTGCCGAAATCGAATCATGCCCGCACCCCGCACACAAAGTTGAGATCGCGCCTTCGTAATCGCGCCGCGTAAAACCGAGCTCGTTCTTCTCCAGTGCCGGATGGCGGAACTTCGGCTTGACCAAATATGTCATGACACAACCCTCGTCCGCGTCGGTTTCCCAAATGCCTTAAGCCGCGCTTCGACTTCTGCCGTGATAAAGCGCGCCGTGATCGGCGTGCCGTCAAAGTGAAGAATGGAGATGAACCGCGCCGGATCGATCGCGCCCTCATTGACCAGCAACATGCGCATCTGCGCGTCGCGATTCTGCTCGATCACAAACACCTGCTCGTGCGCATTGACGAACTCGATCACATCGTCGGCGAACGGAAACGCGCGCAGGCGCATGGTGTCGATATGGATGCCTTGGGCCTCAAGCTTTGCCATCGCCTCGTCCATCGCAGCCGACGTCGAGCCGAAATAGATCGCCCCGTAACGCGCCGGTTGCGTCGCCTGGCGGACCATGGGCTTGGGAACCAATTTTTTTGCCGTATCGAATTTGCGCAACAACCGCTGCATGTTGTCGACGTAGTCGTGGCCCTCTTCCGAATACTTGGCATAGCGGTTGCGAGAAGTGCCGCGCGTAAAATAGGCGCCCTTGTTCGGATGCGTCCCCGGTAGCGTACGGAAAGGAATCCCATCGCCGTCGACATCAAGATAACGCCCGAACTCCTTGCCCGCTTCAAGCTCTTCGGCCGTCATCACCTTGCCGCGGTCATAGGCGCGCTTGTCGTCCCAGGCGAACGGCTTCGTTAGCCAGTCATTCATCCCGATATCCAGATCAAGAAGCACGAAGACCGGCGTCTGCAAACGCTCGGCCAGATCGAACGACTGCGCCGCGAACTCGAACGCCTCGCCTGGATCTTCCGGCAGAAGCAACACGTGCTTGGTGTCGCCGTGGCTGGCGTAAGCGCAAATCTTCAAGTCCGATTGCTGCGTCCGCGTCGGCATGCCGGTCGACGGCCCGCCGCGCTGAATGTCAAAGATGACCGCCGGAATCTCCGCAAAGTAAGCGAGGCCCAGAAATTCTTGCATCAATGATATGCCCGGCCCCGACGTCGCGGTAAACGCGCGCGCACCGTTCCAGCCCGCGCCGATCACCGTCCCGATCGCCGAAAGCTCGTCTTCCGACTGCACGATGGCAAAGCGGTTTTTTTTGGTTTCCGGATCGATACGCAATTTCTTGCAATGCGCCCCGAACGCTTCCGCCATCGAGGTCGACGGGGTAATCGGATACCACGCGGCAACCGTCGCCCCGCCGTAAACCGCGCCCAACGCCGCCGCATCGTTGCCATCGATGAAGATGCGATCGCCGACCTTGTCCGACCGGCGGATCTTCAGGCCGCAGACGTTCCTTAAATGCTCAAGCACGTAGGCGCGCCCGACGCCAAGCGCTTCCAAATTGGGTTTGATCAAGCGATCCTTGCCCGCATATTGCTCGCCGACCAGCTTCTCGAGCTCGCCGTGTTCCATCTCCAGCAGCGCGCCGAGCGCGCCGATGCAGATGACGTTCTTGAGCAATTGCCGATCTCGCGGATTGTCATAACGGCTGTTGGCCATCTCCGTCAGCGGCACGCCGATGACATTGACGTCAGCGCGGAATTTCGAGGGCGGCAACGGTTTGGAGGAATCGTGAAACAAATAGCCGCCCGGATCGATCGAGGCGACGTCCTTGTCCCAGGTCTGCGGGTTCATTGGCACCATCAGATCGCAACCGCCGCGCCGCCCGATCCAACCTTCGCCCGAAACGCGCACTTCGTACCAGGTCGGCAGGCCCTGGATGTTCGACGGAAAAATATTGCGCGTGGCGATAGGCACGCCCATGCGCAGGATCGAGCGCGCGAACATCTCGTTGGCGCTGGCAGAACCCGAGCCGTTGACATTGGCGAATTTGACGACGAAATCGTTTGTCGCTTCTATCGGTTTTGGCATGACTGGCCTGCCTGCGCTGTTTCGAGAAGTACTTTTTGCATGTCCCACGCACCCGTAGGGCAGCGCTCTGCGCAGAATCCGCAATGAAGGCAGAGATCTTCGTCCTTCACCATCACGCGGCCCGTCTTCAATCCATCGGCGACGTAGAGGTCTTGGCTCACGTTTTTCGCGGGCGCCGTCAGCCGCGTGCGCAAATCCTTTTCTTCGCCATTCGGCGTGAACGTGATGCAGTCGAGCGGGCATATATCGACGCAAGCATCGCATTCGATGCAAAGCTTGGCCTCGAACACCGTCTGCACATCGCAGTTCAAGCAACGTTGCGCCTCCGCAAAGCCAAGCTTGCGGTCGAAGCCGAGCTCGACCTCCGCTCTCACGTCTTTCAACGCCACTTCATTGGGAAGGTGCGGAACCTTGAAGCGCAGATCGTTGGAAATGTCGTTGTCGTACGACCACTCGTGAATGCCCATCTTTTGGCTCATCAGATTGACCAGCGGCGGCGGCCGGTCATTCACGTCGCGGCCTTGGCAAAACTGGTCGATTGAAATCGCCGCACCATGACCGTGCGCCACCGCCCAGATAATGTTCTTGGGTCCGAACGCCGCATCGCCGCCGAAGAACACCTTCGGGTTCGACGATTGATAGGTCACCTCATCGACCAGCGGCATGCCCCATTTGTCGAATTCGATCCCGGCATCCCGTTCGATCCAGGGAAATGCGTTTTCCTGACCGACCGCGACCAACACGTCGTCGCATTCCATCTTCACGTCGGGCTCACCCGAAGGCACAAGCGTTCGCTTGCCCTTGCCGTCAAGCACGGCCTTCGCCTTCTCGAACACCACCCCGGTCAGGCGGCCATTGATGTGAGAAAACGATTTGGGAACCAGGAAATTATGGATCGGTATGCCTTCCCGCATAGAATCCTCTTTTTCCCACGGACTGGCTTTCATTTCCTCAAAGCCCGAACGAACGACAACTTTCACATCTTCGCCACCCAAACGTCGCGAGGTCCGGCAACAGTCCATCGCGGTATTGCCCCCGCCCAGCACAATCACCCGCTTCCCGATTTTGGTCGTATGCCCAAACGAAACCGAAGCGAGCCAGTCAATCCCGATATGAATATTTGCCTTTGCCTCTTCGCGGCCCGGGATCTCGAGATTGCGTCCCCGCGGCGCACCGCAGCCGACAAAGATCGCGTCATAACCTTCCGCCAAAACGGCGTTCATACTGTCAATGCGCTGACCGAGTTTCAATTCAGGCCGCAGATCGGTGATAAATCCAACTTCCTCGTCCAGCACCTGTTCAGGCAATCGGAACTTCGGGATCTGGGTTCGCATCATCCCGCCCGCGTGAGGGTCCTGATCAAAGATCACAACGTGATAGCCAAGCGGCAGCAAATCACGCGCCACCGTCAGCGACGCGGGCCCGCCACCGATCAGTCCAATTCGTTTGCCATTTTTTACCGAGGCCGGTTGCGGAAGCCGGTCTCGAATTTCACCCTTGTTGTCGGCAGCCACCCGCTTCAGGCGGCAGATCGCAACCGGTTCGTCTTCCACCCGGCCACGCCGACAGGCGGGTTCGCATGGACGGTCACACGTCCGTCCCAAAATCCCGGGAAATACATTCGAGTTCCAGTTGACCATGTAGGCATCGGCATAACGACCAGCCGCAATCATCCGGATATATTCCGGCACCGGTGTGTGCGCCGGACAAGCCCATTGGCAATCGACCACCTTGTGAAAATAATCGGGGTTGGAAATATCTGTAGAACTCATGCCCCCGGGCTTCGCTTTGGCTGGCGCGTTCATGGCGTCGATACTCATAGTCTGCGCAGTCTCCTCCACCGGACCGGCCAGGGGCGTTCTTGTTTGACCCCCGCTGCGGTCGTGCGTGCCCACTATAAACCCCATGCAGCACACCGCCATAGTCTGTTCGGAGCAATATTCCCCCTTTTCGTAGACCGCCAGACCCGGTTACATCGTCAAACCATGGCGAACCTTCAAACAGAAATGCGCAAACACCCACTCCGGCTCATGCCTGCGCGCCTACGCCGCGTCTGTGATCCCAAATCTCTCGCCTTCAAAACCACCTCTGAACTGAAACCCTTCGAAGGCTTGATCGGCCAGGCCCGCGCCCTCGAGGCGCTGGACCTCGGCGCCCGCATCGACAAGCCGGGCTTCAATGTCTTTGTTCTGGGCGAACGCGGCACCGCCCGCCACGGCACCGTCCTCTCTTTGATCGACCAGTACGCCGCGAAAATGCCCGCCCCCGGAGATTGGGTTTATGTCGCCAATTTCGCGCAAGCCGACCGTCCGCGCGCCATCGCACTGCCACCCGGCCGCGCCCAAAAATTCAAAGACGCCATGGACGAGGCCATCGACGAACTGCAGTCGTTGATCCCCACCATCTTCGAAAGCGACGAATATCAAGCGCGCCGCCGCACCGCCGTTGACAGCGTCAATCATGCCCAGGAGCAAGCCTTCGAGGCCCTGAGCGAAAAGGCCCGCACCGAGCACTTTGCCCTGCTGCGCACGCCCGTCGGTTTCACCTTCGCACCCATTGTACACACGGGTGTCATGAAGCCCGAAGACTTCAATGCCCTGCCCGATGCCGAGCGCAAAGTGATAGCCGGCAAGCTCGAACCGTTGCAAAATGAACTTGCCGTTCTGCTCGAACGCCTGCCCGGTTGGGAAC
>VFKO01000568.1 GCA_009885515.1 Rhodobiaceae bacterium
AAGAAATTGAGTTTAGGGTCATAATAATCTCCCGGAGTTGGTGTGATAGGTCGATGAACGTCGCGTGGTTTGTCAGTGCGAAAGAACAAGTGTTCGGGCCCTATTCGCACGAGCTTATGCGCGACTATGTTGCGCAGAAGCGGATCGGGCAGCGGTCGTTGGTGCGCCTGGGTGAGACGGGCGAGTTCATGGCCGCCGGGACGCATGCGGCGCTGGCACGTCTGTTTGAAGTCGAAGATGTCACTTCATCATCGACGGATGCAAAATCGGGCCACGGCGTTCGGACCGCGCAAACCCGCATCAATGATGCGGGCAGTACACAAGTCTCGAATTTTGCCGTGATTGCCGATTTCCACTCAGGCTCGATGTTGAAGTTCGAAGGCGAGATCATGAAGCTGGGCCGGGTGTTTCGCGTTAACCCACACGTCTGGTTGCTGCAGTGCGAGCTGCCTGCCAATTCGATCAAGCAAGCATTGGCGCCTTATGTCGGCGCCAGCGACCTCCTGCTCATCATCGATGCTACGCACAACTCCCTGGCGTGGCACAATTTCGACGCCTTTCAAGCGGCGCATGTTCGGGATTTATGGAAGATGCCGCACGAGCGGGGGTGAGGTGCGAACCACTTCCCCTCGCTCAGTTCCGCACTTTTAAATTCTGTGTCACCCCGTGTCTGCGAAGCGGCACAAGAGTGCCGCATCGCGCACGGGATGACGTCGCTTTTTGTATTGGAGATGTGTGCATGCGGTAGCCGCAAGCGGGCGAAGGGCTATCTCTATTTCTTAGCGCTTCTACCTTTGGGAGAAGCTGGCCCGCCACTTTGGCGGGACGGATGAGGGCCTTCACCCCTCACCCACCGAAATCACCGGCATGATCGAGAGGATATCCAGAGGCATGGGTTCGCTTTGGCGGATGATCAGTCTTGCGTCCTGGTCGAAGTCTGTCGCGGGATAGATGTCGAAATCGCCGGAGCGAAGCGGCGGTGAGGCGTCCATGGGATCGGCGAGATCACGGCGGATGAGGTGTTCCATATGTTGCTCGCTGCCGGGGCCCGCCTCACCGCCTATCGAATTGTGCACGCGCACCGTGAGGCGCGAAATGCGTTTGGTCTTGCCCTGGGCCCCACCCAATGCGGGGACATCGAGGCGCAGGGTGCGCAAGGTGCTGACATAGCCAAGACCGATCCAGGCGTTGGTGACGGGGCGCTCAAGCGTGACCTTGCCGTTGGTGACGACGCGATCGGGATGGGTGGCGCCGCCGGCCACGACCTGTACCGTTTGACCTTCGAGGTGGAAAAGACCTGACATCGCCGATGCGGGCGGGCCCTGGTAGCGCAAGGCGCTGTCGAGGAAACCCATAAGCGCTTTGTCGTTGGCATGTGCAGGTTCAAACGGTGGTGCCAGGACTTCAATGGTGCGTTTGGCGTTGCGGGCGACTATGAGCCAGAGATCGTCGGTGGTGCCATCGGGTGCCGGAACGACCGCAATGCTTTCGACGGTACCGCCAATGTCGTGTTTCGACCAGGCATAGACCTGGTGTTCGCGGCGATAGGTCATCGACAGAAGCACGCCGTCGGAGCGCAACGCCCAGAGCAGCGACGTCGGGTTCTTTGCCCAGGCAACGCGGGTGATGGTGGCGTTGGCGGTCAGATGCTCGGCAAGCTCGGTGAGGTCGGTCGAGACATAGGCGCCGACATCGGCTTGATTGGCGAGCGAGAAGATTTTCCGGCCGGCGCGATTGACGAACAGCGTTTCGATGCCGACTTTCGCGGGCTGGACGGCGTTGGAGCCTTCGCCTGATTGCGGGACGATGCGGGTGTTGGAGGGCGTGATCGGATCGCCGAGGCCGCCGCCGAAGGCTGCGAATTCCTGGGACAGTGTGCCAATGAGCAAGTCGGAAGCGGAGGTCAGCCAGCGGATGGGGTCGGCCTGGTTGGCGGCGATGTTGTAGGAAATCGTCTCGTCGTCGCGTGAACCGGGCAAGAAGTTTCCGTAATCGGCCGAGGCCGATGCCCACAGTCCGTAGGGCTGCA
>VFKO01000143.1 GCA_009885515.1 Rhodobiaceae bacterium
GTGGACGGCGATATTCGTTCAGGCTCAGTGACAATCGGTGAAAAAGCAAACTTCGAAGGCGAGATCGTCGCAGAAGAGTGCATCATTCGGGGCCGCGTCCAAGGCATTGTGCGTGCACGCAAAGTACAATTGTCTGGCACATGCCACATGGAAGGCACAATTCTTCACGAAGTTCTGGCAGTTGAAGTCGGCGCTTTTTTCGAAGGCAATTGCAGGCACAGCGCCGATCCGTTATCGGAGACAGCTGGCAAGCCCGAACCAAGAGCGACCTTTGAGCCAAAGCGGGATTTGGCCATGCCGACGCCCTCGCCCAGCCAATCGCCGGCCGCCGCCTCATCCGCGAACTTTCCTCGCCCGGTTACGCAGACCACGCGCACGACCAGCACGGGCAGCTTGCTTGGTGCGATCAAGTCGCGGCAATAGGTTTAGGCCAGCGTCGAACTATTCGAGATCTACAACAGGTGGCGCATCAGCGCCACCCTTTAGCCGTTGCGCCAGAGACGCCTGCATAAAAGAGTCTAGATCACCATCCAAAACGTTCTGCGGCGAATAACTCTGTGCGCCTGTCCGCAAATCTTTCACCAATTGATATGGCTGTAAGACATACGAGCGAATCTGGTGCCCCCAGCCGATTTCACTCTTGGTCGCATTGAGCGCTTGCACTGCCGCTTCTCGTTTTTCCAGCTCAAACTCGTAGAGCCGTGATCGCAACATCGCCCAAGCCGCAGCCTTGTTCTTGTGCTGAGAACGGTCATTTTGGCAAGAAACAACAATATTGGTTGGGATGTGCGTAATACGAATTGCACTCTCAGTCTTATTGACGTGCTGCCCACCCGCGCCGCTCGCCCGATACGTGTCGATGCGAACGTCCTTGTCGGGGATTTCTATCACGATGGAATCATCAACCACCGGATACACCCACACACTGGCAAAACTTGTATGGCGGCGCGCATTGGAGTCGTACGGTGAAATTCGCACCAAGCGGTGAACACCGGACTCGGTCTTACCCCAGCCGAACGCGTTCTCGCCTTTCACCACAATGGTTGCCGACTTGATGCCCGCCTCTTCGCCCAGACTCTCTTCCAGCAATTCCCAGCGAAATTCATGGCGCTCAGCCCATCGCGTATACATGCGGAAGAGCATCGACGCCCAATCCTGGCTTTCGGTCCCCCCGGCACCGGCATGAATTTCGACGTAGCAGTCGTTGCCATCCGCTTCACCGGAAAACAGCGACTGCATTTCCAAATTTTTCGCGCGCGCGGCAACCGCACGCAGTCCCTCCTCAGCCTCCGCCAGCAACGACGCCTCGCCTTCGGCACTGGCCAGATCAATCATGCCAGTGGAATTTTTGAAATCCGCGTCCAGTGCTGAATGGTCGGCAATGGCTTTGTCTAGCTTGTTTCGCTCGCGCATCATCAGTTGCGCCGCAGCAGGATCATTCCAAATCGCCGGATTCTCGGCCTTTGCGTTCAGTTCATCCAGACGGCGTCGTGCAGCGTCCGGGTCAAAGATGCCTCCTCAGCAGGGCCAGCGACTGCCGGACTTGCTCAGCGATAGATTCCATTTCCGCACGCATGTTTCATCACCAAGCACGAGATTAAGGGTCGCGATTTATATCGTTGTCAGCGACGCTGGCACAAGTCCGTTTCTAGTACAGACCCCAGGCACCATTGCCTTGCGTATTTGAGCTCGAACTGTCTTCGGTTTCAACTTCCGTTCCCGAGCCCATTCCACCCCAGCCATCGCCTCGTGCGACATAGCCGGTTCCTGGCTCAGTGCCTGCCTTAAAGGCTTCAAGGACCGCACCGCCCGCAAAAGGCTGTCCTGATTTCAGATCCACGCGAACCAGACGAATGCCCGGCGGCACCCGGAAAGGTACTGAGGGCTGCTTGCCCACTGCATCGGTCATAAAATCTCGAAAAACCGGAGCGGCATTGTGTCCACCGGTCTCACCGTGACCCAGAGATTTTGGCTGATCGAAACCAATATAAATGCCGACGGTCAGATTGGGTGAGAACCCGACAAACCATGCATCTTTGTAGTCATTGGTGGTCCCGGTCTTACCCGCCAGAGGAACGCCGACACTTTTGACAACCATCGCGGTCCCACGCTCCACAACTCCTTCGAGCATATGCGTAATTTGATAGGCCGTCCTTGGATCGAGAATGTTGTCCAAATCGCTCGCGACCATCGGTTCTTCTTGTTCGGTCCAGCCGGGAGCATTGCATCCTTCGCACATGCGCTTGTCATGACGATAAATGGTTTTGCCGTGCCGGTCTTGAATGCGGTCCACTAACGTAGGGACCACACGCTTGCCGCCATTCACAAAAGTCGAGAACGCCTGAGCCATTCGCACGATCGTCGATTCCGTCGATCCCAAGGCATTAGCCAGCACGGGCAGCATCTTCTCCGACGTTCCAAGCTTGCGCGAATATTCGACAACCTTTTCCATCCCAATGTCGGCGGCGATCCGCACCGTCATCAGGTTCCGGGATTTTTCCAGACCCTGTCGCAGCGTCGATGGCCCGGCGTAATTCTCATCATAATTGTCCGGACGCCACATCGGCAGGCCTTGGCCCTGGCTCGCCACAAACGGCGTGTCCAACACAATGCTGGACGGCGTGTAGCCTGAGTCCAGCGCCGCGGCATAGACTACGGGTTTGAACGACGATCCCGTTTGCCGGTAGGCTTGCCATGCACGATCAAACTCACTGCCGTAATAGCTAAAGCCGCCCACTAACGCCAACACGCGTCCAGTGTGTGGGTCCATTGCGACGAGGCCGCCGTTTGCTTTCGGCACTTGCCTCAGCATGTAAAGCCCAGTGTTCGGATTTTCAGGCGTTTTGGGTAGAGCTTCCACGTATATGACATCACCCGGCGTCACGACTTCCGAGAGTTTTCTGATCTCCCCGCCCATCCGCTCATCGTTGATGAATTTCTTTGCCCATTTTACTTCCGCAAAAGGAATTTTGGCTTCAGATCCATCCGCGAACCCAATTTTGACAGCCTCGTTCCCCACATATCCAGTGACCACGGCCAAGCGCCATTCCGTGACATCCTGCAATGACGGCATGGACGTTTGATCAGACATTGTGCGTTGCCAGTCTGTCGTCAAATCAACGCGCGTCACGGGTCCGCGCCAGCCATGGCGGCGATCATAGGCAATCAATCCATTGCGCAGAGCCTTAACGCCGTATCGCTGCAAGGTCGGATCAAAGGTTGACCGAACCGCCAGCCCTCCTTCGTACAAGGATTTATCTCCGTAGTTTTGCTGGATCCAACGGCGAACTTCTTCGGCGAAATACTGCGCGTCGGGTGACTGCGCTCCAGCAGGGCGGAAATGGGGAATAAGGTCTTCGCTTACGGCTGTCTTCGCATCTTCTTCACCGATGTGCTGATTCTCCGACATCCGTTGGATGACCCAGTTGCGCCGCTCAATTGCGCGCTTGTAATGGCGAACTGGGTGATAATTGCTCGGCGCCTTCGGCAGACCGGCCAGATACGCCGTTTCTGCGATCGTCAACTGATCTAGCGACTTATCAAAGTAATTGTAGGCGGCAGCTGCAACACCATAAGAGCCGGATCCCAAAAAAATCTCATTCAGATAAAGCTCGATAATTTTGTCCTTCGTGTAGGCATCTTCGAGACGAAACGCGAGCATCCACTCTTTGATTTTCCGCTCAACACTCACTTCGCTGGTCAGCAAAAAATTCTTCGCGACTTGCTGTGTTATCGTGGAAGCACCCTCAGGACGCTTATTGCCCTGAGACATGTAATTCTGAATGTTTGAGTACGCCGCTCGAATAACGCCGTTGAGATCGACACCAGGGTGCGAATAGAAATCTTTGTCTTCGGCAGACAAAAACGCATCGATAACACGCCGCGGAATTGACTCAATCGGTACAAACAGGCGCCGTTCCTGAGCATACTCTGCGATCAACGATCCATCATTCGCGTAGACGCGCGTCGTGATCGGCGGCTGATAATTCGCCAGCGAACCATAGTCGGGCAAGTCTTGGCTGAGCTTGTACAAGTACAGCGCTACGCCCGCGAAAACCGAGATGGATAAGACAGCGGCCCCGCCCAAACTGTACGCAATAAATCGATACATGATCTTAAACTATCCTGCGCCTAACTCATGCGCTTTGGCAATCATAGCATGGCCGCGCCGCACCGCATGCCAAAAACCGGCGCGCGACGAACCGTCGCCAACCACTTATTGTGACTTTTCGCACATATTACGGCCCTGCCCTGCCTGCTGCAGCATCCGTTTTTTGCTCCTGACGGCTCTGCTTGAAATATTGATCAACTGCACGAGCAATTGCCTGCGCCATTCCACGCCGCCACCAGTTGGCCCGCATGGCCGACTCGTCAGCAGCGTTGGTAAGATAGCCTACCTCGATCAAAACCGAAGGCACATCAGGCGCTTTCAGCACCCGGAATCCAGCAAAACGATGGCTCTTTTGGGTGAGCGTTCCCACTTTCTGCAACTCTGGGACGAGTAGCTTGGCGAATTTCACAGAATTATTCTTGGTTTCACGCTGGGCCAAATCAATGAGAATGCTGCTCACGATGTCGGGTTCCTTGGTCAAGTCTACACCTGCAATGATGTCGGATTGGTTCTCGGCATGCGCAAGGGCATCGGCCTCCCTGTCAGACGCTTGCTCTGACAAGGTGTAGACTGACGCCCCTTTAACCGACGACCCCGGTGCAGAATCGGCATGAAGCGAAATAAACATTGCTGCTTTCGAACGGCGTGCCACCGCCACACGCGCTTTCAGCGACATAAATATGTCGTGATCCCGCGTCATGACGACGGTGAATTTTCCCGTAGCCTCAAGGGCATTTCGAAGCGATTTACCGAGTGCAAGCACCAGGTCTTTTTCGTACATGCCGCTGACCCCTGTCGCGCCCGGGTCAACACCTCCGTGCCCTGGGTCAATAACCACAATACGTTTGCCGTTGGTCAGCTTAGGGTCATCGGCACCAAGCTCAAAATCAGAAACTCCCTCCGGAGCAACAGCGGGCGCCAGCTCAACACCCTTTGGCCAACCAGCGGTGGCCAGATATTTGGTACGCTCCGTCGGCACAAGATCGAGCACCAACCTGTATTCATTGAGCTTTCCCCGCGGCAACAAGAACTTGTTGGCGATCACTGCTGGTGCTTCCAGATCAATTACCATTCTGGAGCGCCCTGGCCGGTACAGCCCGTATCGAAAACCTTTGACCACACCGGCCGCGTTTTGCGCTGCAGCAGGGTCGATTCTCCAACCAACTTCAGGAAAATCAACAACAATGCGATAAGGATCGGCGAGGGTGAACACCTCGAACTCAATCTTCTTTGATAGGCTCAGCACAAATCTCGTGTGGTTCGCATGCTTCCCCAATCGAACTTCGGACACCCACACATCGGGTTCCGCCTGGACCGCTGCGTTCATATTCAGCGCAAGTAACGCAGTCAAACCCACGCTAGGCCAACTTACACGCATTGGACTTCAGACCCTTGCCCCAACCGCAATGAATTCCGGCAGACTGCCAGTCCCAGATAGTCGCCGATCCGTATTGACGACTCGTTAGCCAAGAATCAGCTACTATAGGCCTGCTGCGGGCAAAACTTACCAATTTTTGCCCGGCAAGCGCCAATATCGGCTCTGTTTCTGCGGTTGCGATAGGGGTTCAACAAGTCTACAAGGTAGCGCAAGTCCTGCCATAGCCTCAAATTCGAGCGCAAATTGCAGGGCTTGAAATCACGCATTCTTGCGGTCTCGGTGCCAATGGCACATCGGCAGTTGCAGAATGCACTAGCACGCGACCCGCCCAACCCTGGACGGCCGCGAAGGGTAATTGTTTCCCATGATGTTTTTCGCTTCATCCGGAACGGCTCAAGGGCGGGTGTTCATCCCTGCCCCCTATGGTCACCGTTCTGTGGGAAGCGTTTCCGTAACTTCCAACACATTGAAAGCCGGCATGCGCGGTAAACGAGACATGGTCTCGTCGTCGAACGAACCGGGACGCGCGGCTTTCGGAGAGCAATTTAATGTCAAAAAGAATGCTGGTGGACGCAAGCCACCAAGAAGAAACGCGTGTCGTCGTACTTGATGGAAACAGAGTTGAAGAATTCGACTACGAATCTGCATCCAAACGGCCCCTCAAGGGAAATATTTATCTCGCCAAAGTGACGAGGGTTGAACCCTCGCTCCAAGCCTGTTTCATTGAGTATGGCGGTAACAGGCATGGATTTCTGGCGTTTTCGGAAATTCATCCCGACTATTATCAAATACCAACAGCAGATCGTCAGGCGTTGCTTGCCGCGACCCGGGAAGTAGAGCGCCACGACGACGACGCCGATGAGGTCGCCGACACACGCACACCACACGGCCCAAAGAATGCGGACTCACACGAAACTGGGACTCAATCCCGCTTCCGCAGTGAGAGCCAGCGCAATCCCGATGAAACCACCGCCACTGAAGAAGACCAGTCCGGCCCGGCGGATGATGATGGCGTTGTCGAGATTGTCACAAGCGACGATGACGACGTCTGGGTCCACGACCCCGAAGATGACGCTGAACCGACCGGAGCTCCCGCCCTGTCAAATGGCAGCACCTCTCCAGCATCTGATGATCAAAACGACGGCGATATAGCATCGAACAATCAGCTTTTCTCAGAGGCTCTCGACGTTACTGCGCCAGACCATGACGGCGAATTGCCAGCGACAGGCGACGCAGGCGACCCAGAACCTGCAACACGTGCCGACGACGTGATGGAAGAATTGCCCCGCCGGGAACATCGCTCCTATCGCCGCTACAAAATTCAAGAAGTCATCAAACGTCGGCAGGTTTTGCTGATTCAGGTTGTCAAAGAAGAGCGTGGCAACAAGGGCGCCGCTTTGACGACGTATCTCTCGCTCGCAGGCCGCTATTGCGTCCTGATGCCCAACACTGATCGCGGCGGTGGAATTTCACGCAAAATCTCCAACGTCGCCGACCGCCGCAAACTTAAGGAAATGGCGGTCGAGCTCGAAGTTCCTGAGGGTATGGGTGTCATCATTCGCACCGCCGGCGCCAATCGGACGCGCCAGGAAATTCGCAGAGACTTTGAATACTTGCTGCGCCAATGGGACTCTGTCCGGGATCTGACGCTTCGCTCCAGCGCCCCCACGCTTGTCTATGAGGAAGGCAATCTCATCAAGCGCACCATTCGCGATCTCTTTTCAAAAGACGTCGACGAAGTTCTGGTCGAGGGCGAACTGGGATATGCCGAAGCGCACGGCTTCATGACGATGCTGATGCCAAGCCATGCCGAAGCGGTCAAACACTACCGCGATGTCGTTCCCATGTTCCAACGCTACGGCGTTGAAGCGGCACTTGACAGCATGTTCAACCCGACGGTCCGTCTGCGCTCCGGTGGATACATTGTTATCAATCAAACCGAAGCGCTTGTCGCCGTTGACGTGAACTCGGGCAAGTCCACCCGCGAACACCACATCGAAGACACGGCCCTGAAGACCAATCTCGAAGCATCGGAAGAAATTGCACGCCAGCTGCGTCTGCGCGATCTCGCGGGCCTGGTTGTCATCGATTTCATCGATATGGAGGAGCATCGCAACAATCGCTCCGTCGAAAAACGCCTGAAGGATTGCTTGCGCCACGATCGCGCGAGAATTCAGCTGGGCCGCATAAGCCCGTTCGGCCTGCTCGAGATGTCTCGTCAGCGCTTACGGGCCGGCATGGTCGAAGGCGCCACAACCGCTTGCCCGCACTGCGAAGGACGCGGCGTCATCCGCTCGGTGGGATCGATGGCATTGCGCGTGCTTCGCGCGGTGGAAGAATTTTGCCAGCACGAAAAAGTTCAGGCCGCGACCCTTCGCGTTCCGCCCGAAGTTGCGTTGTACATCCTCAATCACAAGCGCGCGCAATTGACGGCAATCGAAGACCGGAACGGCGCCTACGTCTATATCGAATCCCAACAGTCGCTTGCAGCCTCCGCCTACGAGATCGAACGGGGCGCCAGTGTACCCTTTGAACCACGTAAACCGGCGTTGACCGCGGTGACCGTGGAAAGCGAACTTGAAGTCAATGACGATACGGAAATCGACGACACCAGCGACGACGAAGATACGATTGCACCATCACGACCGACCACGCCCGACGATAGCCACAAGCCAGTAGAAGCAGCGCAAGGTGAACCGCCAGAAAGTCAACCCCGCAAACGCCGCCGCCGACGTGGCCGCGACAGAGACCGTGAACCACGCCCGACACTCGCTCCCGGCATGGGGCCACAACCGGACCTTCCACCCGCTCCCCCATCACTCGAGGTTCAAACTGCACGGCTGAACGGCATCGAAACTGACTCGGTCGACGAAGGCGAAGGCGATGACGGTGACGATGTTATCGACACAGCGGCAAATCCGGCCGCCACCACAGAAACAGCAGACGGCCAGCGCCGTCGGCGGCGGCGCGGGCGCCGCGGTCGCCGGGGCCGGAAATTCGACGAAGGCTCCCCGCAAGAACACGCAGCTTCAGTGATTGGACACCTGCCAACACCTGCCGAGGCGCTAGACGCGCCAGAATGGCCCCGCACCGGCGGCTTCGACACAAGACCCGGTAAACTGCCTCCGGCTGCAAAAAGGTCGGAGAGTTTTGAGCCTTACTCGGGCCTGGTGTCACAACCATCCGCACCGGCGGTCGAATCCGAGACAAGATCGTCGGAGCCCAAGCAAGAGCGTTCGAGCATTGCGACATTCTTCGGCTTTGGCCCAAAGGCGGAGGAACCCAAGCCCGTCGAAGGAAATGAAAACCCGCGCAAGGGCTGGTGGCAGAAGCGCTCAGAAGGTTAGCCCTGTTTCAGCGTGCCGCACCACCTGCTGATCGCAGCGGCGGCACGCTCAACATCTGATTGCAAACTTGCATACGAAAACCTCACCCATCGCCCACCATCGACAGGGTCGAAATCGATTCCGGGCGTTGCCGCCACACCTGCTTCTTCCAGCAACCTCGAGGTAAACACGGAAGACTCCAACCCAAATGGAGAAACATCAACATACAAATAGAATGCGCCATCCGCCGGCGCCATCGCGCCAAACCCTGCGCACTGAAGTGCTTGCATGAGCAACTTGCGGTTTGCCGCGTAACCTTTGACGTGCCCATCCAGCTCGGGCGCCGCGTCAAGGGCATGGAGTGCCGCAACCTGAGAAATCGCCGGCGCTGAGATGTAGAAATTTTGCGCCAGCCGTTCGACAGTGCTGACCATCCATTCCGGCACGACCATCCATCCGATCCGCCAACCCGTCATGGAGAAATACTTCGAAAAACTATTGATCACCACAACATCTGGCGAATAGGCCAACATCGTTTGCGCACTCGTCTCGTACGTAATCCCGTGATAAATTTCATCTGAAATCAGCTGCAACCCGCGCTCTGTGCAAACACCGGCAATCCGCAAAAGCTCATCAGCGCAGACAACGGTTCCGCACGGATTGGACGGGCTGGCAATCAAAACGCCATCAATGTCCCGCACAGTGGCAAGAGCAGCTGCGCTCAACCGGAACTGCCCGGCCTCTCTGCATTCGATAAACCTTGGCCTGACGCCAAGCGCGCGCGTGATGTTGCGATAGGCTGGATAGCCAGGATTTGCCATCGCCAGAGACTGCCCCACATCGAATAGAGCAAGAAACGCAAGTACAAACCCCGCAGAAGAACCCGTCGTAATAACAACGCGCTCGGGCGCCACATCCACGCCGTAGACGGTTCGATAATGTTTCGAAATCCGTTCGCGAAGCTGGGGGCGGCCCAGGGCCTCTGTGTAGCCCAAAACCTGTTCACTCAAGGCCCGCTGTGCCGCCTCGAGTGCCAATTGCGGAGCCTTGGAAGACGGTTGTCCCACCTCAAGGTGATAAACTATGCGCCCTGCACGCGCCAAAGCGTTGGCACGATCCAGTACGTCCATAACGCGAAACGGTTCAACTTGACTTCGATGTGATGGTTTCACAGACCGCATTTGCCTTAATTATGCGCCAGAACTGGTCTATCATTTCCAAATACCGGCCAGAACCGCTCTAAACCCGCAGCCGTGGGTTTCATGCTTTCACAACCATGTGATTGACGGCCACAAGCCGCATCCGTACCGTTGCAGCAATGCAGTATGAAGGGTTCAAGAAAAACGCAAGTGCGGCAGTTCCAGCCGTGTGGTGCCGCGTAGTGTTGGAGAC
The DNA here is from genome assembly GCA_009885515.1 of Rhodobiaceae bacterium. GTDB lineage: Bacteria > Pseudomonadota > Alphaproteobacteria > Micropepsales > Micropepsaceae > SZUA-430. The sequence continues at coordinate 10,208 of VFKO01000143.1, forward strand.
AGTTTGGTGACGATCAACAGCTCAGTGAAATCGCAAGTTCGAGCACTCGCACTCGCCTTGTTAGCAGCAACAACGTTGACCGCCGGCGATGCCGCAGCGCGCGACAAGGCAGGCATCCGGGACGCAGAGATCGAACGAATTCTCCGTGGCTACAGCGAGCCCATTTTTCGCGTGGCTGGCCTCGATCCGAAGTCAGTGAATATCTACATCCTGAACGACGAGAGCCTCAACGCCTTTGTCGCCGGCGGGCAGAATGTTTTCATTCACACCGGCATGATCACAACTCTAAAGTCTCCCAACGAACTCAAAGGCGTGATCGCCCACGAAACCGGACACATTTCCGGAAGTCACTTGGCACGCGGTCCGGAAGCCATGGCCAAAGCGGAAGTTCCGATGATTATAGGCATGCTCGCCGGAATTGCCGCAATCGCCGCAGGCGCGCCTGATCTGGGCCTTGGATTGCTCATCGGCGCCCAGTCTTTCGCACAACGTGAATTTCTCGCCTACAGCCGGACACAGGAATCCGCTGCCGACCAGGCAGGTGTCAAGTTCATGAATGCAACCGGTCAGTCGCCACGCGGCATGTACTCGGTTTTTGATCTCTTTGCCGACCAGGAAGCGTTGAGCGGCGCCAGACAGGATCCATTCGTCCGCACCCATCCATTGTCGCGTGATCGCGCTGCAACCCTTCTCAATATGGTTGACGCGTCGCCCTTCAAGGACCGCACCGATACCGCGAAAGAGCTGGAAGATTACGCCTTGATGGTCGCAAAATTGCGCGGCTTCATCGAATCTCCGGAAATTGTACTTCGGCGTTATCCATTTTCAGACCACAGCGCCCCGGCACGTTACGCACGCGCCGCAGCCTACTTCCGCTCGGCAGACCTTGAGAGCGCGCTGTCTCAAGTCGACAGCCTCATTCAAGAGCGCCCTGCAAACGCGTATTTCTGGGAACTGAAAGGACAAATCCTCGTTGAATCAAGCAAACCGAAAGAAGGCGTTCCCGCGTACCGCAAGGCCGCCCAGCTCGCTCCCGGTGAACCTCTTATCCAGACAGGCCTGGGTTCCGCCCTTCTCGCAACCGAAGACGAGACGCTCGTGCCAGAAGCAATGAAGCATTTGAAAATTGCCCTGAAAGACGAACCTGAGAATGGTGCGGCATGGTACTACCTTGCCGATGCCTATTCCCGTTCTGGCGACGAGGCACTCGCCGCTCTTTCAACAGCCGAACGGTTTTTTGCGCTGCAGCGCTATCCTCAAGCCTTGAATTTTGCCCAACGCGCGCAGACGAGGATCAAAGAGACGTCGCGGGATTGGCAACGCGCCAATGACATCATCTCGATCTCTCAAAACGCCATCACCAAAAACGGCGGCAAATAGACCTTGCCGCGAGTAATTCACATTTTACCAACCGAATGACATCATGACCTTAAACCGTTCGACACTGATGCTCCTTGCGGGCGCTGTACTGATGATCGCTGCTGTATTCTTGGCCCTGCAAATAGCAAGCCGAGTCTCAAGCACTGATGACGTCCCTGCAACTGCCACAAGCAAAGCAGACATTGAACGCATCGTCAAAAATTACCTCCTTGAACATCCCGAGATCATTTTCGAAGCCGTGGAACGATTCCAGCAAAAGGAGACCGATGGCCGTGTCGCCGGCATGCGCGAAGGCGCCAAGAAATTTGAAGCCGAGCTCAACTACGAACCCAATGCGATTGTGGCCGGAAACCCCAAGGGCGATGTAACAATCGTCGAGTTTTTTGATTACCGCTGCGGCTATTGCCGCAAGATTGTCAAAGACATTTCCGCTTTGCTGAAACAAGACGGTAATATTCGATTGGTATTGAAAGAGTTCCCGATTCTATCCCCGGAATCCGACATGGCCGCACGTGCAGCGGTCGCCTCGGTCGCCCAGGGAAAATACTGGGATTTTCATTTGGCATTGATGGAAGCCGAAGAACTGAGCGAAGAAAGTATACTCGCTATTGCCAAGAATACGGGCCTCGACGTCGAGCGCCTGAAAGCCGACATGCAATCACCGGGCGTCATCAAGACCATCAGCAACACCCAAGCGCTCGCCAAGCAGTTGGGCATCGACGCAACGCCGACATTTTTCATCGGTGGCCAGCCGTTCTCGGGCGCACTACCGCTTGAAAACTTGAAGGACGCTGTCGCCACCGCACGCAAGGCCAAGCAGTCTTAAATCAAGCCTGCCAGCGGCGAGGATGGGTCGGCATACAATTTCTTCTTCATCCGGCCCGCCAAATAGGCGAACCGCCCCGCTTCGACTGCGCACTTCATCGCACGCGCCATCAGCAGGGGATTTTTCGCCTCGGCAATCGCCGTATTCATCAAAACACCGTCGCAACCCAACTCCATCGCGATTGCCGCATCCGAAGCAGTTCCGACCCCAGCATCGACCAGCACCGGCACACGCGCCGCTTCAATGATGAGACGAATATTGATCGGATTCTGAATGCCCAACCCTGAACCAATCGGCGCGGCCAATGGCATAATTGCGGCCGCTCCTGCATCCTCAAGGCGCTTGCACAGCAACGGATCGTCACTGCAATAAACCATCACGTCGAAGCCATCTTTGACAAGAACCGCAGTCGCCCGAAGGGTTTCGATCATGTCGGGATAAAGTGTCTTGCGATCACCCAAAACTTCCAACTTGACCAGCGTCCAGCCAC
>VFKO01000275.1 GCA_009885515.1 Rhodobiaceae bacterium
CGCGATCCGCGCACCAACCAGTTCCGTCTGATCCTGCACACCGCCGCCTACTGGCTCATGCTCGCGCGTCGCGCAAGGCCGTGCCCCGGCGCTCGCCTCTCTTCCGCGCCGAGTTCGCAACGCTCAGGTTGCATCTGTTCAAGATCGCCGCGCGCGTGATGGAAGGCGCCGCGCGTATTCGCATCTCATTGCCAACCGCCTGTCCGCATGCAGCGCTCTTTCGTCATCTCGTCGGACGTTTCGCCGCCGCCGGACCATGACCGGCGCGGCCGCGTCGCCGCGCCAAGCCCGTCGTTGCAACCTCTAACCAATGACTCGAAAATCAAATCGCGGCGCAACTGACGCGAGCCGCAGACGTGCGCCTCGCTCGCAAAAATTCCGGCAATGGCGAAAACTAACCGATTTTCCGTGAATAAGCCGGGCTAAGAACTTGAACCTCCGCCGAGTTCGCTACAATCTTGGCAACCAGATCGTTGATCTCCTCCGGCGTCACGTCTTTGTCGCCGATCGCCTCGCTGAGTTGCTTGTACCCGTTGTTGACGAGCTGGATGACCTGCTGGCCCTTAGTGATTGCGGCCGGCAAATTGGCGACGACTTCCGAAATAGGCGCGATAACGGCTGCTGCTTTCATGGGTTTGGATCCTTTGATTCCGTATTGGGAGCGGTAGCGGCCAGGATCAATTCGATCCTGTCGATGCCGAGGGCGCGGCCAGTTTGATCTGCGCCTCTTTCACGATCTCGCGTACGTTGTTGATCGCGATCAACGCAGCTACGAGTTGCCCGGCGTCCGCTTGCGCGCCGTTGAGCACGGGCAGTGACCCCGCGATCGCCGAAGTCGCCGCCGCCTCGGCAATCTTGATCTTCGCCCACACCCCTTTGTCCTTACAGATGCGCGAGGCTTCGAGCGGGCTGCACGTCGGCAACCGGCCGTAGATCAGGATTGCCTGCTGCGTTGTTTCGTAGGCCGTGAGCGTGATCTTCGCGGCACGCCGCGCCTCGTCGTCTTGACCGAATGGCGCGAGCAAAGCGCAGGCGGTGAGTGCGAGGGCGAGCGCCGCCGCACCCAGGACGTTGATGACGGCCCTCATTTCGCGGCCGCCTTCTTGTTCTTTCAATACGACCAGGCGAAGCCGACGAGCGCGACGATGCCGCCGATCACGGCCTGCAATGTCGCGCCGTCGACGGCGCCGGAGGCGAGCAAGCCGCCGCCCGCCGTCGTGAGGGTGTGGCGCACGAACGATTCCACGTTCTCGCGCGTGAAGAGCGATTCCAGCATGTCGGTTCCTTTCGAGTTGAAATGGTGCGGACTACATAGCGCGGCCCGCGCGCGCTCACATTTACGGTTGGCGCTTGAGCTCGCGCACCAATTCGTTGATCGAGAGCTTCAGCTCGCGCGTGTTTTCGTTCAGCGTTTCCACGCGCTGTTCGAGCCGCGAAATACGTCCATCCGTGACGCTCGAGGCTTTCAAATGCGCCACGTCGTTCTGCAGCGACCCGAGCCACATCGCGCCGAAAAAGATCGTGGCCCCGATGCTGGCGAAGCTGAGAATATCTTTCAGTTGGATCACTTCGATTTCTCGCTTTTGGTGAGTGACTTGATGTCGGCGATCATTCCGCGCTGCTCGTCGGCAATGCGCTCGGCCTTGCGCTCTAAGTCGGCGACACGCTCCGCGTCGGACTTGGGCGGCACCGGCCGGCCGGACATCAAGCCGAGCGGAATGGACAAAGCGACGGAGCCGCCCTTCAGCCGCGCGATCTCGTCGCGTTGCAAAGCAACGGTTCGACGAAGATCCGCCATCTCGTCCAACAG
>VFKO01000449.1 GCA_009885515.1 Rhodobiaceae bacterium
CTGGATCAACACTGCCTGCGCTCTCATACAGTCCCCGACACACACAAGCTCCGGCAGCGCGATTTCCACGCCCCGTTTGCGCCCTGCCGGAAACATGACCTTCAGGCACAACCGCATCGCCGCCATGTCCCCCTTGAGCGACCGGTCGATGAGCTTCGAGGCGAGCGCCTCTCCTGCCTCGTCGAAGAGCGCCTCCATGCGCAGCGTCGCCTTGTTGCGCGCGCCGCGTGGGCGACCTTGCGGATTGCCCGAGACGCCCTTCAGGAACGGCCGGCCGCGCCCGCGGTTGGGATGGGGAACAAGTGCCACGCGAAAACCCGCCTGTAAGAATTGCTGGTGCCCGCAGCTGCTATTGAGCGGGGGTTGCGTCAGGTGACGCAGAGGCCGCCGGTGTAGACACACGCTCGCGCGACTGCGCCCATAATGCGTGCGCCAACGGCAATGGGTTCATCTGCTTTGCCGTCCACCAGGCCTCCTCGTTGCCCGAGCGATGAAGGGCGTCGTGGTCGATCGCGCACAAGGGCACGGTGAACTCGTCACTGACCTTGAGCCCCATGCCCCGCACTTGCGCAAAGCGCAAATGGTGGGCCTGTGCCGGCATACGGCCGCAAATGACGCATGGCAGCGCGGCCACCCGCTTCAGGTGATCCTTGTCGCGGTAGCGCTTGACCGTTGCGAAGGCCAGGCGCGACTTGTCGATGGCGATGCTGAGGGAGGGCACCTTCGCACCGCGCCGCGCTGATATGCTGGGGATACCGTTCTCCAGTTCCTGCCGCTTCAGGGCAACGATGGAACCCACGACATCGACCATGTGCGTCCCGCGCCGGTCACGCAGGTCAGGGTGCCTGTCGCGCACGCGCTCGAGCTCGACGGACGCGCGCGCCATGATGTCCTCGAGCTCCGCATTCGAGAGCGCACGGCGAAGCCGTTCCCGCAGCGCCTTGAGAAAGATGAGCGCGGTGTGCAGGCCCTCGGGTCCTGTGCCGTCTTCAGCCTGCGCTTTAGACTCGTCAGCCGCATCACTCACATCCGAACGTAGCGGCGATGAAGCGCGATGGGGGAACGCCGGTGCGGGCACGAGCTTGCCTGCACTTGCGTCCCCTGCCCCGTTGCTCCCGCGTGAACCCGGTGAGGGTTTCGCCACGCCGGCTTGGTCCTTGTCATAGAGTGCCAGGCCAAAGCGGTTGCCAAACGTCGCGAGCGCCCGCTTGGTGGCATCTGTCTCGGCCGCCTTGAGAGCAAGCTCATGCGCCTCACCGGCATTGACGTTGGAAGCCCTCCCAAAGCCAGAGCCTTCGCGCACGACACTGTTGGCGCCAGCCCGCACGATGACCCGCACGCGGGCCAGGTAGGCAACCTCGGTCAGGCCCGCCTCGGGGCGCTCATAGAGCAGTTGCTGGGAGTGACTGAGCCGGTCCCAGCCATCAAAGCCGAAGATGCGATTGGCCTCGGCCATGACATACCAGCCCTCGACATAGGAAAGCTCTCGCCCCTCACGGGCCCGGGTCTTCACACGTCGCGCCTCGAGCTTGGCCTTCAGGCGGCGCACTTGCAGATCGGAAAAGGACATGGCCGTCACGTCCGGCGGATGGCAAGAACGGGCACACCTTGATCCATTATGGCGCCCGGGATCGCGCCACCGGCCTTCAGCGTCCTGTAAAGGGCGCCCCTGTTGAGCTTGGGCTCCTGCGCCACCCAGAATTCCTTGGGGATCGACAACTCGTCGATGACTTCGACAACCGGCACACCGTTCCTCACCGAGACCGTAAAATCAGACTCGACAAGTTTTGCAACACCAATCTGCCGTAGAGCCGTCAGCGCCAACTCGCGCTTGCGTTCGCGGCACCCCTCGATGCGCGACAAGCGCTCGCGCATCTCATCGATGCGCTGCTTGAGGGCCGACGCCAGGACCTCGTCGGCCAAGCTCGAGCGTGCCACCTCGGCCACGATGCTGCGCACATCGCTCAAGCCCTCAAGCGTGTCCTCCAGAGTTTCGTCGTCGATCCCGGCGAACTC
>VFKO01000324.1 GCA_009885515.1 Rhodobiaceae bacterium
CACTGCAGGCGATGTGGCGCAAGGCCGGCATCGACGTCGAGGTTCAGGCGAGCGAGGAAAAAGTCCACTGGAATTTGCTGGAGGTTCGCGATTTCGAAGTCGCCTACAACGCTTGGCTGTTCGACTATAACGACGCCAAGAACCTGTTCCTGATGTTTCAGGTCGCGGCGGCGCAATTGAACAATTCAGCTTATGAAAGTTCCAAGTTTGAGAGTTTGCTCGATCAAGCCGACTCTGAGCCCGACGTTCAGGCGCGGGCGAAATTGCTGGGTCAGGCCAATGCCGTGTTGCTTGCGGATTTGCCGTCGGTGCCTTTGATGTTTCCTTTTCAACGGCATCTGGTGAAAAATCATGTGCTCAACTGGTCGGAAAATGCACGCGATGTGAACCGGACGCGCTGGCTGGATGTGGACAAGAAGACCGTCGCTGTTTCTTCCGAAGCGGAGACGGACGACAAGGGTGGATTTTGGTCTTGGGTAGGTTCGTGGTTTAGTGGCGAAGCCTGGTCGAAGTGGTGGAATTCGTAGGAGAGAGACGATGAAGAAATTTGGAGTGAGGTTCATTGCGGCGGTGCTGGCGTGTGCGATGCTGGCGGGACCGGTTTCGGCAGCGAAGTATCTCAATCGCGGCAATGGCGCGGAGCCCAAGGGGCTTGATCCGCATCAGGCGTCAGGCGACCCGGAGAACCAGATCCTGGGCGATATGTATGTAGGGCTCTATACGGAGGATGGGAAGGGCGATCCCATTTTGGGATCTGCCGAAAAAGTGACGACGTCGGCGGATGGCCTGACGTGGACGTTCAAGCTGCGCGATCACAAATGGTCGGACGGCAAGCCGGTGACGTCGGCGGATTTTGTGTTTGCCTACCGGCGCATTCTGGATCCGATCATCGCGTCGGAATATGCCAACATCCTGTTTCCGATCAAGAACGCCGAGAAGGTGAGCAAGGGCGTGCTGACGCCGGATAAACTTGGTGTCAGCGCTCCGGATGCGAAAACATTCGTGATCACCCTTGAACACCCTGCACCTTACCTGCCGGAAATGATGACGCATTACACGACCTTTCCGATCCCGAAGCACGTGGTTGAGAAGGCGGGCAAGGACTGGACCAAGCCCGGTGTGATGGTGTCCAACGGACCCTACAAGCTGGTGTCTCGGCGGCCTTACGATCATATAAAGCTGGTCAAGAATCCATTCTTCTTCGATGCGGCGAAGGTGAAAATCGAGGAGGTTACGTTTTACCCTACGACCGACGAGGCGGCCGCCTTGAAGCGGTATCGCGCGGGCGAACTCGACACCGTCGACCGCTGGCCGCTGACCGAAAACAAATGGCTGCTTGCCAACATGCCCAAGGAGGCGCGCAAGTTTCCGGGGCTGCGGGTGCAGTACACCGTGTTCAATATGCGTAGCGGCCCGCTGGCCGACCGGCGCGTGCGGGTGGCGCTTGGCGAGGCCATCGACCGCATTACTGTCCAACGCGATGTTTATTTTGGCGCTTATGGCG
>VFKO01000312.1 GCA_009885515.1 Rhodobiaceae bacterium
AAATCGTGATCCCGCGCGCCTTTTCTTCCGGCGCCTTGTCGATCTGATCATAGGCCGTGTACGAAGCCTGGCCCGTCTTGGCCAGGATCTTCGTGATCGCAGCCGTCAGTGATGTCTTCCCGTGGTCAACGTGACCGATCGTTCCGATATTGCAGTGCGGCTTGTTCCGCTCAAATTTTGCTTTGCCCATGGTCTGTCTCTCCGGAAGCTTAGGGTCTTAAGGTTGCGTTAGGCGAATTTCGCGATCACTTCATCAGCAATCGCACGAGGCACATCTTCATAGTGATCGAATTCCATGGAGTAGCTTGCGCGACCCTGGCTCATCGACCGCAAATTATTGACATAACCAAACATGTTGGCGAGCGGGACCATCGCGGTGATGACCTGCGCGTTGCCGCGCTGATCCGTCCCCTGCACTTGTCCACGACGCGAGTTCAAGTCGCCGATCACGCCGCCCATAAAGTCGTCGGGCGTCACCACCTCGACCTTCATGATGGGCTCTAGCAATTTCACCGCTTTGCGCTCCTTCAACTCACGGAACGCTGCACGGGCCGCGATTTCAAACGTCAAGACGTTCGAATCGACTTCGTGGAATGCACCATCAACCAGCGTCGCCTTGAAATCGATCAGCGGATACCCGGCAAGCACGCCATTATCGCGCGAAGCATTCAAGCCCTTCTCAACGCCCGGTACATATTCACGAGGAACCGAGCCGCCGACGACATCGTTCTCAAAAATGAACCCCGAACCTGCCGCAAGCGGCTCAAACTGAATTTTGACACGAGCGAACTGACCCGAACCACCCGTCTGCTTTTTATGCGTGTAGTCGATTTCCACGGCCTTGGTCAGCGTCTCGCGATAAGCAACCTGTGGCGCGCCGATATTGGCATCAACTTTGTAGGTACGGCGAAGGATGTCGACTTTAATGTCGAGATGCAGTTCGCCCATGCCCCGCAAAATTGTCTGGCCCGACTCTTGATCGACCGAGACCCGGAAAGACGGATCTTCCTGCGCCAGACGCGCCAACGCAACGCCAAGTTTTTCCTGGTCAGCCTTGGTCTTGGGTTCGATGGCCACTGAAATGACCGGCTCAGGAAATTCCATTTTCTCCAGAATGATCGGATGCTGCGGATCGCACAGCGTATCACCTGTCCGAGTCTCTTTGAGAGCGGCCAACGCTACGATGTCACCTGCCACTGCTTCCTTGACGTCTTCGCGGCTGTTCGCATGCATCAGCAACATGCGGCCAACACGCTCTTTACGGTCACGCGACGAGTTCAAAAGCGTTGTGCCACTTTCGAGCTTGCCCGAATAGATTCGGCAAAATGTGATCGAACCGACGAACGTGTCGTCCATAATCTTGAACGCCAGCAATGACAGCGGCGCGTTGTCATCAGCCTTGCGCTCGACAATCTCTTCAACTTTGCCAGGCTTGATGCCTTTGATCGGCGGCACGTCAAGCGGCGAAGGCAGAAAATCAACCACTGCATCAAGCAGCGTCTGAACACCCTTATTCTTGAATGCAGCGCCGCAGGTAACGGGCACGAAAACGAACCCGATCGCACCCTTGCGGATCAAGCGTTTCAACGTAGCCGAATCCGGCTCTTTTCCGTCGAGATAGGCTTGCATGACATCGTCGTCGAGTTCGACGGCCATTTCGACCATCTTGTGACGCCACTCGGCGGCCTTGGCCTTGAGCTCGCCTGGAATCTCAAGGACATCGTAGTTCGCGCCCAGCTTCTCGTCCGTCCAGACGATTGCCTTCATCTCAATGAGGTCGATGATGCCCTTAAAATCGGCTTCAGCACCGTACGGCAATTGGATCACGCAAGGCTTGCAGCCCAGACGGTCGATCATCATTTGCACGCAGCGATAAAAATCGGCGCCCGTGCGATCCATTTTGTTGACGAAGCAAATGCGCGGCACATGATATTTGTCCGCCTGACGCCAGACCGTTTCCGATTGCGGCTCAACCCCGGCAACCGAATCGAACACCGCAACCGCGCCGTCAAGCACGCGCATCGAGCGTTCCACTTCGATGGTGAAATCGACATGACCGGGCGTGTCGATAATATTGACCCGGTAGTCCTTCCAATAGGCTGTGGTCGCCGCAGAGGTAATCGTAATGCCGCGTTCCTGCTCCTGCTCCATGAAATCCATGGTCGCCGCGCCGTCGTGCACTTCACCGATTTTATGGCTCTTGCCCGTATAATAGAGAATACGCTCCGTCGTCGTCGTTTTGCCGGCGTCGATATGCGCGGCAATGCCGATGTTGCGGTATTTCTCGAGTGGGGTCGTACGCGCCATAATATCTGTCCGAAACTCTTTTAGGCTTTACCAGCGATAATGCGAGAAGGCCCGGTTGGCCTCTGCCATCTTGTGTGTGTCTTCACGCTTCTTCACAGCCGTACCACGGTTGTTCGATGCATCAAGCAACTCTCCCGAGAGACGCTGCTCCATGGTTTGTTCGTTACGTCCACGCGAAGCATTGATGATCCAGCGAATGGCCAGGGCCTGACGACGCTCGGTGCGCACTTCGACCGGCACTTGATACGTTGCACCACCGACGCGGCGTGATCGTACTTCGATGGCCGGCGCAACATTTTCAAGCGCGGCATGGAACAGCTTAAGCGGATCGGCTTTTGCGCGTTGCTCAATCGTCGCCAGAGCACCATAAACAATGTGCTCGGCCGAGGACTTCTTGCCGTCATACATCAGGCAGTTCATGAATTTCGCAATGATCAGATCACCGAATTTCGCATCGGGAAGAATTTCGCGCTTTTGTGGGCGGCGGCGGCGTGACATGGTGCGATCTCCTTATTTCGGCCGTTTGGCGCCATAGAGCGACCGCGACTGTTTGCGATCCTTGACGCCTTGCGTATCGAGCACACCCCGAAGAATGTGGTAGCGAACGCCAGGCAAGTCTTTCACACGGCCACCACGAATGAGCACCACGGAGTGCTCCTGAAGATTGTGGCCTTCGCCGGGAATATAGCTGATCACTTCCTGCTGGTTCGTCAGACGCACGCGCGCGACCTTGCGAAGTGCCGAGTTCGGCTTCTTTGGTGTCGTCGTATAAACGCGCGTACAAACGCCACGCTTTTGCGGCGAAGCCTGCAATGCAGGCGTTTTCGTGCGACGCGCTTTGGGGTTTCGCGGTTTGCGGATCAGTTGGTTGATCGTCGGCATGCTGTTAGCGTTTCACTTCTTCTCAATTCGCGCACGGCAAAAAACAACGCCTCAAAGCGCTCGCGAGGGGCCGTGCCCATCTCCCCGCAGCGCTTGGTTCTGATTTGCAGAGGACCGCCCGGAGGGCCGGTGGGTCGTGCGTTCAAACCTGACTCATAGGACTTGCGCGGTGCGTTTAGGGTTAGTCTTCCCTACAGCCTGCCGTCGAATGAGCGCGCCTTGTACGCGCGCAATGATATTACGTCAACCGGGATTCACTGAGTTTTTAGACCTGTCACCCACCTGAGACATTCAGGCACTCAAGTGAGGGCCGGGACACACGCCCGGCTCTCACCATTATCGCTATTCGGCCGCGTCTGAAGTCGGCGCATTGGCAGGCGGCAAGGCAACAACGGCTGCATTCGCTGCCTGTCTGGCATCAAGGATGGCCTTGTCGCGATCCGCTGCGATCTGCTTCATCCGCGTCATCATGCCACCCGTTCCAGCCGGTATCAGGCGTCCAACGATGACGTTCTCCTTCAAGCCATCCAGTGTATCAACCTTTCCGCTCACGGCGGCCTCGGTCAAAACGCGAGTCGTTTCCTGGAATGAAGCCGCCGAAATAAACGACCTTGTCTGCAACGAGGCCTTGGTGATGCCCAACAAAACAGGCTTTCCAACCGCTAACTTCAGTCCTTCAAGCTTCGCCTTGGCGTTGATTTCCTCGAACTCGATGAAATCAAGCTGCTCGCCCTGAACAAGCGTTGTTTCTCCGCCGTCCTCTATCTCCACCTTCTGGAGCATCTGACGAACGATGACCTCAATGTGCTTGTCGTTAATTTTCACGCCCTGCAGACGATAGACCTCTTGAATTTCGTTCACGAGGTAGGCCGCCAACGCCTCGACACCCTTGATGCGCAGAATGTCGTGCGGGGCGGGATTGCCGTCCATAATGAAATCGCCCTTCTCGACGAAGTCACCTTCCTGGACCGCAATGTGCTTGCCCTTGGGAATCAAATACTCAATCGGGTCATGCTTGTCGTTCTTCGGCTTCAGCACCACGCGACGCTTGTTCTTGTAGTCTTTGCCGAACTCGATCCAGCCATCTGCCTCTGCGATAATGGCATGATCCTTCGGCTTACGCGCTTCGAACAATTCAGCCACCCGCGGCAGACCGCCGGTGATGTCGCGCGTCTTGGCACCTTCGGTCGAAATACGTGCAATGACGTCGCCTTCCCGGACTTCCGCTCCGTCGTCCATGGAAAGAATTGCGTCCACCGCCAGCAAGTACCGCGCCTCGGATTTGCCCGACACCTTGATGACCTCACCCTTCTTGTCGCGGATCGAAATCGCAGGCCGCAGATCGTTGCCACGTGCACTCGAACGCCAATCGAGAACGACCTTGCTGGAAATACCGGTAGACTCGTCGGTCACTTCCTTCAAGCTCAACCCTTCGACCAGGTCTTCATATTTCACGAAGCCGGCACGTTCGGTCAAAATCGGAATAGTGTACGGATCCCATTCGATCAGACGTTGTCCGCGCTTGACCTCTTGGCCCTCGTCAAATTTCAAATGCGCACCGAATGGCACTTTGAAACTGCCGCGTTCCTGACCGTTGTCATCGAGAATAACAATCTGGCTGTTGCGGCCCATCACGCGGAACAAGCCGCTGGAGTCCTTCACCACATTGCGATTGACGATCTTGACCTTTCCGTCATGGCTGGCATCGACAAATGACTGCTCAGCCACCTGCGCCGCACCACCAATGTGAAACGTACGCATCGTCAGCTGCGTTCCAGGCTCTCCAATTGACTGTGCCGCAATAACGCCGACCGCTTCACCCTGGTTGACCGGCGTACCGCGAGCCAGATCGCGTCCGTAACACTTCGCGCACACCCCCGACTTCAGATCGCAGGTGAGAACCGAACGGATGCGCACTTTTGGAACCTGTGCTGATTCCAATAATTCGGCTTTGTCTTCGGTAATTTCCTCACCGCGTTTCACCAGCGTTTTGTTTGTCGCCGGATCTTTCACGTCCTCGGCAGCTGTGCGGCCCAAAGTCCGTTCACTCAACGTCGCCACGACGTTACCGCCATCAAGAACGGCAGCAACTGTAATGCCCAACTTCGTCCCGCAATCATCCTGCGTAATGATGCAGTCTTGCGCCACGTCGACCAGACGCCGGGTCAAATAACCGGAGTTCGCAGTCTTTAACGCGGTATCGGCCAGACCCTTGCGCGCACCATGGGTTGAGTTGAAATACTCAAGAACCGTCAACCCCTCTTTAAAGTTCGAGATGATTGGCGTTTCAATGATCTCACCCGAGGGCTTTGTCATCAAGCCGCGCATACCGGCAAGCTGCTTCATCTGCGTCGGCGACCCACGAGCGCCGGAATGCGACATCATGTAGATCGAATTGACCTCTTTGACGCGCTTGGTCACGGGATCAAGCTGCACCGCGGAAATCTCACGCATCATTTCTTCAGCGACCCGGTCCGTACACTTCGACCAGGCATCAACAACCTTGTTGTATTTCTCGCCTTCAGTAATGAAGCCGTCTTGATACTGCTTCTCGTAGTCCTTCATTTGCTTGCGGGTTTCTTCAACCATCCGCTCCTTGGTGCGCGGCACGACCATGTCGTCCTTGCCGAACGAGATGCCAGCCTTGTAGGCCTCACGAAACCCTAACGCCATAATGGCGTCAGCAAACAGCACAGTCTCTTTCTGCCCGCAGTGGCGATAGACCAAGTCGATCAACGCACTGACTTCCGCCTTGCGCATTACGCGATTGACCATCGAATAAGGCACGTTTGGATTACGCGGCAGCAACTCGGCGATCATCAAGCGGCCCGGCGTCGTGTCAACGCGGACCGTGACCGGTTTGTTATTGGCATCGACGGTTTTGTAGCGCGCCTTGATCTTCGAATGCAGCGTCAGCACACCCTGTGCCAGCGCGTG
>VFKO01000613.1 GCA_009885515.1 Rhodobiaceae bacterium
AGGATTCAATATCGATTCAGGCGTTAACTTTCTGATTCAAAACACTTATTGACGGCGAGTCCGGCGTGACTCAAGGTGCCCAGCGTTAGAGCCGGTTGCGTTAGGGCATTTTCGCAAGCGGCGCTCGATTCACGATCAAACTCGCGTCCTGACGGCAAACCGGCAGCCAGAATTTCATGGCCGTTCGCGCCCCGAAAGACGCCCGCACATTTGGGGCCAGAAGTCGCATGGGAATTCTTACGAAGCCGATCGCCAATTACCTCGACACCATTCTCAAGGGTGACTCCATCGCAATGATGAATGAGCTGCCCGCCAAGAGCGTCGATCTCATTTTTGCCGATCCACCCTACAATCTGCAATTGGCAGGTGAACTTTCCAGACCTGATCAAAGCAAGGTCGACGCCTGTGATGACGCCTGGGACCAGTTCGCGAGCTTCGCTGATTATGACCGCTTCTCGCGCGAGTGGCTTACGGCGGCGCGCCGGGTATTGAAGGACAATGGTTCGATCTGGGTGATCGGCTCGTACCACAACATCTATCGTGTCGGTTCGATCATGCAGGATCTGGGCTATTGGTTCCTCAACGACATCGTGTGGCGCAAGTCGAATCCGATGCCGAACTTTCGCGGACGACGGTTTACGAATGCGCATGAAACCATGCTGTGGTGCTCAAAGACCAAGGACCAGAAGGGTTACACCTTCAACTATGACGCCATGAAAGCGCTGAATGACGATTTGCAAATGCGCTCGGACTGGTTGATCCCGCTGTGCACCGGGGGCGAACGGCTGAAAGACGACAAGGGGCAAAAAGCGCATCCGACGCAGAAGCCCGAAGCACTGCTGCACCGCGTGCTGTTGGCCTCGTCGAAGCCTGGCGATGTCGTGCTCGATCCGTTTTTCGGCACGGGCACAACGGGTGCGGTTGCCAAGAAACTGGGGCGGCGCTTCATCGGGATTGAGCGCGATCCGGGATACATTGCGGTGGCCAAAAAGCGCATCGCCCAGGTCTCGCGCACGTCGCCCGAAGATCTGGAAGTGATGAAGTCGAAAAAAGAAGAACCGCGCGTGCCGTTTGGCGTCGTGGTGGAGCGGGGCCTGCTTGAACCGGGCACGAAACTCTATGACCACGCAAAGCGCTTTGCCGCAAAGGTTCGCGCCGACGGTTCTTTGGTGTGCCGCGACGCTACGGGTTCGATCCATCAAATCGCGGCGCACGTGCAGGGTCTGCCCGCCTGCAATGGCTGGACGTATTGGCACTTCGACGCGCAGGGCGTGATGAAGCCGATCGACCTGTTGCGCCAACAAATTCGGGCGGAGATGCATTAGGCCTTGGCGGGGTTGAGCGCGTGTTCGATGATCTTACGCATGACGCTGGGAAGCGCGAAATGCGCGAGATCATTGATCGGCGCCCACTCGCCTTCAATGCTGCCTCTTTGGCGTGAGTTTACGTTGCTCACAAACACTTGGAGCTCGAGGTCGAAATGGGTGAAGGTGTGATGCACGAGGCCTTCGATCATCCGATACTTTGATTTCGTCGGCGCCAGGCAGAGCGGATCGCTGGGGAAGTTCGCTTCCCACGCACTCATTGGCGTTTCGTGCATGCCGCCCAGCAGACCTTTTGGCGGGCGGCGCCGGAGCAATATCTCGCTGCCGCCTGATATGACAACAAACGCCGTCCCGCGCCTTAGTGGGCGCTTTTTCTTTGTGCTACGGGCCGGCAACGCCCGTTCCAGGCCTGACTTTCTTGCGGCACACGATCTGATCCACGGGCAGGATTCACAGGTTGGAGATTTCGGTGTGCAAATCGTGGCACCCAGGTCCATCATGGCTTGCGCGAAATCGCCTGAGCGTGCCTGTGGGGCAAGTGCTTCGGCCAGGTTCTTTAACAAGGGCTTTGCTGCAGGAAGCTTTTCGCGCACAGCAAAGAGCCTTGCGAGCACGCGTTCAATGTTGCCGTCCACCGGTGCTGCCTGCTTGCCAAACGCAATCGCTGCAATCGCCGCGGCCGTGTAGGAGCCAATTCCTGGCAATGACTTCAGCTCCGCCTCGTCATTGGGTAACGATCCGCCGTATTCGGCAGCCACGCGTTTTGCGCAGGCGTGCAGATTTCTCGCACGGCTGTAGTAGCCCAGCCCCGACCAAGCCGACATTATTTCGTCGACAGGGGCTGCAGCCAACGCATTCATCGTCGGCCACCGTTTCACAAATGACTGAAAATAGGGGCCGACAGCGGCAACCGTGGTTTGCTGCAGCATGATTTCCGACAGCCAAACCCGGTACGGGTCCACGCTTTGGCCCGGCAATGGCCGCCACGGTAACCGGCGGCGGCTTTTATCATACCAAACCAGGAGGCACTGAACGAGCGCCTTGCGTTTTTGTGGTGGGAGGTCTTTCATTCTTGTCTGCGAATGGCTTTTTGAGAGTGGCATGTCAGAACGCGAGAAACCTTCTGGATCTGGGCACAAGCGCCGCGGGCCGCTGCCTGTCGCACAAAATGCCACGGCACTGCTGCGGCATCACCTTAAAGCTCGAGGCTTTGCCCAAATCGAGTTGGTGACAAGGTGGACGGAAATTGCAGGAGCGACACTGGCGGATCATTGCTTTCCTTCCAAAATGTCTGCGGCCGCCTCTGGCGGTGCGACATTGACGCTTGTGGCGGATGACCGGGCAGCGCTTGAACTTCAACATCAAACGCCGAAGCTGATCGACAAGATCAATACCTATTTTGGCAAACCCACGGTCAATAAAATCAAAGTGGTCACAGGTGAAATTACCAGATCGCTTCCGGTGCGTCCCGCACCCCGGCGGCTTTCGGACGACGAGGAAACGGA
>VFKO01000558.1 GCA_009885515.1 Rhodobiaceae bacterium
AAAATGGCGGGATCGAGCCATATCGGGAAAATTCTGCTGACCCCTTAGGTTTGGGCCATTCTGGACTTTCCTCAGACGCCGCAAGCGACTATATAGCGGCCTCGAAACTCCCTTAAACCCAAGGTGAATTTCCTGGCCTAGCGGTCAAAACGCTGGCGCCGAACGGAGAGGTATTGACTCAATGAATAAGCCCTTGATGCCCAAGGCAACCGCCATGTGGCTGATCAATCAGACGACGCTGACCTTTGATCAGATCGCAGAATTTTGTGGCCTGCATCCGCTTGAAATTAAAGCGATGGCCGACGACATGCATCCGGAAAAAATCGTGCCGCTTGATCCAGTGATGATGGGCCAGCTGACGCGCGAAGAAATCACGGCGGCAGAGAAGGACGGGCGCAAGCGCCTGGTCATGACGAAGTCGTCTGTCGAAATGCCAGCGTCGACCGCCAAGGGACGGCCGCGCTATACGCCGGTGTCGCGCCGCCAGGACCGGCCGGATGCGATTGCGTGGATCGTGCGCAATCATCCTGAGTTGACCGATGTTGAAATTGGCAAGCTTGTCGGCACTACCAAGTCGACGATCCAATCCATTCGCACGCGCTCGCATTGGAACATCACCAATATCAAGCCGGTCGACCCGGTGTCGCTGAGCCTGTGTTCGCAGCTTGAGCTTGATCTGGCGGTCGAGAAGGCCGCAGGCAGGCGGCCGAAGAATGCGCCTGATCCAAAGGGCGCAACGCTGAAGCCCGCGAGCGATGCGGTGAAGCATGAGGCGGAAGAGGACGCGCCGCAGATGAAGTACGATCCGGCGTCGGTGTTCGCCTCGTTTCAACGCACGCGGGACAAGCCGTAAGCGTTTGCGCAGTGCGCTGTCACCGTAATTCTGCAGGAGAAGCACCATGAAGATCGATAAAACCACCGCCGCCGTTGTGACAGGCGGGGCCTCGGGGCTGGGCCGGGCGAGCGCGCAGGCGCTGGCTTCGGCGGGGGCGCGGGTGGCGATATTCGACGTCAACGAGGCTGGCGGCGAGGCTGTCGCCAAGGAGATCGGCGGCGTGTTCTGCAAGGTCGACATCACGAGCGAGGGAAGCGCGGTCGCGGGCTTTGAGAAGGCGCGCGCGGCCCACGGCCAGGAGCGCGTCCTCGTCCATTGCGCGATGACGGCGCGGCGCGGCAAGACGCTGTCGTTCGACAAAGAGACGCACGGTTATAAAAGGACGTCCACGGAGGATTACGCGTACGGTGTCGGCGGCATTCTGGTCGCGAGCTATCGTCTGGCGTCGTTATCGGCGCTGGGGATGGCAGCGGCTGAGGCGCTCGAAGACGGCGAGCGCGGCGTCATTACGCTGACGGCTTCGGTAGCAGCCCAGGATGCACAGATCGGGCAGGTGATTTACGGCTCGG
Organism: Rhodobiaceae bacterium; assembly: GCA_009885515.1. Lineage (GTDB taxonomy): Bacteria > Pseudomonadota > Alphaproteobacteria > Micropepsales > Micropepsaceae > SZUA-430. The sequence continues at coordinate 1,405 of VFKO01000558.1, forward strand.
CGAAGGCGGGGGTGAACGGTCTCGTCCTGCCGATGGCGCGCGATCTGATGGACCTCGGCATCCGCGTCAATTCGATCATGCCGGGCATCTTTGCGACGCCGTTGATGCTGGGCGCGACGCAGAAGGTTTTGGACAGTCTGGCCGCGTCGGTGCCGTTTCCAAAGCGCCTGGGCAAACCGGAAGAGTTCGGGAGCCTCGTGTTGGAGTTGACGCGCAACACCTATTTCAACGGCCAATGCCTGCGCCTCGACGGCGGCATCCGCATGGCGCCGAGGTAGGCGACGAGGGGCAGACGCTCCCGATCACCGCCCTGCCCCGCCACCGTCTTTTCTCACCTCAATGCCGCGTGAGCTCCGCCCTGCCCACCACCATGTGATGCACTTCGTCCGGGCCGTCGGCGAAGCGGAGGTGGCGTTGGTGGGCGTACATTCCGGCGAGCGGCGACCATTGCGAGACGCCGGTGGCGCCGTGGATTTGCATCGCCTGGTCGATGATCTGGCAGACGCGTTCGGGCACCATGGCCTTGACCATCGAGACCCAGACGCGGGCTTCGCGGTTGCCGAGCACGTCCATGGCGCGCGCGGCTTTGAGCACCATCAGGCGCATGGCTTCGATGTCGATGCGGGCGCGCGAGACGGTTTCCAGGTTCTTGCCGAGGTGGACGAGTTGTTTGCCGAAGGCTTCGCGCGAAGTGCCGCGCTTGACCATCAAGTCGAGGGCGCGTTCGGCCTGGCCGATCGAGCGCATGCAGT
>VFKO01000272.1 GCA_009885515.1 Rhodobiaceae bacterium
AACCGTCATGCAAGTCGCCGTCATTTCGGGCCCGGCATTGGGAGGTGCCGCCTTGTTGTTGGGCGCAGGCTTCGCCTTCATCGTCAGCTTTGTATTGTTCGCCGTTGTGGCCGTAATCGTCTTTGCCATCAAGATGGCGCCCAGGATTCATATGGCCCAATCGGATTCGCTTTGGGTGCGCGTTACCGAAGGCATCGCCTTCGTGCGCAAACGCCGTGACCTATTCGGCGCCATCTCGCTCGACCTCTTTGCCGTTTTGCTGGGGGGCGCCACGGCGTTGCTGCCGTTCTTCGCGCAAGAAATATTGCACGTAGGCCCTCTGGGTTACGGCGTTCTCAAAGCGTTTCCCGCCATTGGTGCCGCTGCCATGTCGATCTGGTTGACTGCGCGCCCCTTGGGCCGTCACGCCGGCAACAAGATGTTTGCGGGCGTCGCGATCTTCGGACTGGCAACCATCATCTTCGGACTGTCGGAGAATTTCTACCTCTCGCTCTTGGCCCTCATCACCCTTGGCGCCGCCGACATGGTCAGCGTCAATGTCCGTCATTCGCTCACCCAGCTCGCAACTCCTGATCACATGCGCGGCCGCGTCAGTGCCGTGAGTATGCTCTTCATCGGCGCCTCCAATGAGCTGGGCGAATTCGAGTCCGGCATCACCGCCGCCTGGTGGGGCACAGTGCCCGCCGTTTTGGTCGGCGGCGTGGGCACCCTCGCCATCGTCGGCCTCTGGGCCTATTGGTTTCCCGAGCTGCGCAAAGTTGATCGCCTGAGCGATCTCAGGCCGGAATAGAAACTACCTGAGCCGAAATTCAAAAGTCCCATCCGCTGCAAGGTCTCGCGCGAACGCGCCGCCTGTCAGATACGATTTTGCTTCAGCATTGCCCAAGAGATGCGCGTCCCAATAGGCGAGTGATGCTTTTTGGATGAGGGCATGGAAGCGCGGATCATTGGGTCTGGGTTGTCCACGAAAGTCCCGCCCTGAAAACACCATGTGATCACCGCCATTGAAGACCAGCAAAAATTTATCGGCGTTTGTAATACTGCGATAGGGAAACTGGCGGCTGGAGGGAGGATCGCTGGCGTCGAGGGGATTTTTGTCCTCGGTGCCGGTCATGTGAAAGGTTGGGATGCGCACGGATGCGAAGGCTTCGGTGCCCGCTCGTTGAGGCTTTGAAGGGCTGTAAGCGATCGCGGCCTTGAGGCGCGGGTCTCCCAATGAAATGCGGCCGCCCGCAATGGCTTGTCCAGCGAGCGCCATTGTCGTTACTGCACCATAGGAGTGCCCGGACATGCCGATGCGAGAAAGGTCAAGCCGCCCGCGAAGTTTCGCATCGCTCGCATTCATTTTTTCCAGCGCATCGATGGCGAACGGAATATCGCGAAAGCGTTCGACGGCAACAGCGGGCGAAATGGCTTGCTTCCATCCATCGGGGTCGCCGAAAACGGCGGGCGTATCTGACCCCGGATGTTGCACCGCAACTGCGGCATATCCATGCGCCGCCAGGTGATCCAGCAGATACTCGGCGCCGTCGCGATTGCCGCCGAGGCCATGTGAAAAGAT
>VFKO01000429.1 GCA_009885515.1 Rhodobiaceae bacterium
AATTGAGCGCCAATCATGTATGCATCTTTGAAGTTTGCACCGTCAAGTTTCGCGCCAGAAAACCACGCCCAATTCAGCCATGCCCGAGAAAAGTCCGCGCCCCGAAGGTCGGCTCCTTCCATGCGGGCACCGGAAAGATTTGCGTAGTGAAAAGTGGCACGCCGGAGATCGGCACCATTCAAGTTGGCGCCAGCCAGGTTTGCTCCATCAAGTTTTGCATCCGACAAATTTGCTTCAATCAGAACTGCAAGCTGGAAAAATCCGTTCTCGAGGTCTGCCCCCGAAAGATCGCAGCGAATGCACCCGCCAATTTTCGACGTGTCCTTTACCCGCGCAAGATCTTTGCGGTTGGCGGCGCCTGCCACGGATGCAGCCAACATGGCCGTACACACTGTAAAAAATAGCAATACGCGAAACTGAGTCATTGACCTTCCGGCGGAAACGAGTTCGTTGATAGGCTAAAGTTTAGTTACTAGCGGCTCGCGGCGTCTAGTGCGCATGAGTGACATTTGACCTTACATTCTATTTGCGGCTTGCCAATTCATCGAGTTGACGGCGCATGGCGTCGATCTGAGCCTTTAGCCCATCAATTTCCTCGTCTTGCGTGAAGCCTGCAGCCGGTTCCGTACCGTTAGGTGCCGGGGTCGGCTCTTCCCGCTCGGTATTGCGGGCGTTCATGAGGGCGTTGAATGGGCTGAACATCCTGATGGTACGTTCAAACATGGCCATGTTCTGACGGGCAATGCCTTCAAAGTCTTTCAGCATATTTTTTCCACCAAACGTGGTGGAAAGTTGCTCACGAATGCGCTCGTGATTTTTTGAAAATGAATCCATGCTCAGGTTCAGATAGCCTGGAACCAGCGCTTGCATACTGTCTCCGTAAAAGCGAATGAGCTGGCGCAGAAACTGGATAGGCAGCAATTGCTGGCCGCCTTTGCCCTCTTCTTCGAAGATGATCTGGGTCAGAACTGAGCGTGTAATGTCATCGCCGGTCTTGGCATCATGGACATTGAATTCCTGGCCGCGTTTGACCATTTCAGCCAAATGATCAAGCGTGACGTAGCTCGAGGTCGCGGTATTGTAGAGGCGACGGTTTGCATATTTCTTGATCGTGATCGATTCGGCGGTCGGCGTCGTCATACTTTTTATACCCTTGTGTCCCAGTGACGGCCTCGGCTCAGACAGCAAAAGCGGCATTGCTGCGCTGCATGATAGGCGAAATCATCCGCGTTTCCTACCGCAGATGCGTTAAGCCTTGGCTGATTCCAGAGACTTGCGAGTCAAATTTGTGATCAAAATGGCAGAAGCGCTTGGCCCCTCAAGGCTCAACGTGTCATTGTCTATATTAACTTAAGATGAAAGTCGGCCCATTTTTCAGGAGAAAACGAATGACGGATGTCGCAATTGTTGCAGCTGCGCGCACTGCGGTTGGGAGTTTTAACGGCGCTTTTGGTGCCGTACCCGCTCACGATTTGGGCAAGGCTGCCATCAAGGAGGCGCTGAAGCGCGCAAATGTCGATCCAAAGGATGTCAGTGAAGTCATCCTCGGACAAATTTTGAGTGCCGCCCAGGGGCAGAACCCGGCGCGGCAAGCGTCGATCAATGCAGGCATTCCTGTTGAAGTGCCAGCTTGGGGCGTCAATCAGCTTTGCGGTTCAGGCTTGCGCGCCGCAGCGTTGGGTTTCCAGGCGATCACAAATGGAGATTCTTCCATCGTCATTGCCGGTGGTCAGGAATCTATGTCCATGGCGCCTCACGCGGCCTATTTGCGGGCGGGGCAAAAGATGGGCGGACTAGAATTTATAGACACCATGATCAAGGATGGGCTGTGGGACGCTTTCAACGGGTACCACATGGGGAATACGGCGGAGAATGTTGCGCGGGAATGGCAGATCACGCGCGAACAGCAAGACCACTTCGCGGTCGCGTCTCAGAATAAAGCGGAAGCTGCCCGAAAGTCGGGGCGATTTAAAGACGAGATTGCTGCCGTGACCATCAAAGAGAGAAAAGGCGAAAAAACTGTCGATACGGACGAGTACATTCGCGACGGTGTAACTTACGACAGCCTCAAGGGCTTGCGTGCGGCTTTTCTCAAGGAGGGCGGAACTGTGACGGCCGCAAATGCCAGCGGGATCAATGATGGTGCGGCTGCAATTGTTTTGATGAGCGCCAAGGAAGCTGACAAGCGTGGGCTTACGCCCTTGGCTTTTATCAAGTCATGGGCGCAGGCGGGCGTAGACCCGAAGATCATGGGAACGGGTCCAATTCCTTCATCACGGGCAGCGCTGAAGAAGGCCGGCTGGACCGTCAACGATCTGGACCTGATTGAAGCCAACGAGGCATTCGCGGCGCAAGCCTGCGCGGTCAACAAAGACATGGGGTGGGATCCCGCTAAAGTGAATGTCAATGGCGGCGCAATTGCTATCGGCCATCCTATCGGCGCTTCTGGCGGGCGGGTACTCGTGACGTTGCTCTACGAGATGCAAAAAAGGAACGCGAAGAAGGGTCTCGCCACATTGTGTATTGGCGGCGGAATGGGCATTGCAATGTGTGTTGAGCGCTGAGTCTGAAACAACATTCGAGGAGGATCAAATGTCGCGAGTTGCTGTGGTTACAGGTGGTACGCGCGGAATCGGAGAAGCGATTTCTGTGTCGCTTAAACGGGCCGGTTACAATGTTGCCGCGATTTATGCAGGCAATGACGAGCGTGCGAAGGCTTTCGTCGATAAACAAGGCATCTTGACGTTCAAGTGGGACGTGGCGAATTATGATCAGTGTATGAAGGGTATCGGCGAAGTTGTGGCAAGGCTTGGACCGGTGGATGTGCTGGTCAACAACGCAGGTATTACTCGCGATTCGACGCTAAAAAAGCAATCGCGGGCCCAATGGGACGAGGTGTTGGATACTAATCTTGGCGGGTGTTTCAACATGTGCAAGGCGGTTTGGGATGGCATGCTTGAGCGGGGGTTTGGCCGCATCGTCAATATTGGATCTATCAACGGACAAGCGGGACAATACGGTCAGGTAAACTACGCGGCAGCCAAGTCTGGCATCCACGGATTCACCAAGGCTCTGGCGCAAGAAGGCGCGCCGAAAGGGATCACCGTCAATGCTATCGCCCCAGGCTATATGGATACGGATATGGTTGCAGCGGTTCCCGCCAATGTGCTCGAGAAAATCGTAGCAAAAATTCCTGTCGGACGTTTGGGCAAGGCCGATGAAATCGCGCGCGGGGTCCTGTTTCTTGTCGCCGATGAAGGCGGGTTCGTTACGG
>VFKO01000124.1 GCA_009885515.1 Rhodobiaceae bacterium
AGCGCCGACAACATCAAATTCGACATCGCAAAAATCGTCGAACGAAGCCGCAAAGTCGCGAGCCAGCTCTCAAATGGTGTCAAGTTCCTGCTGAAGAAGAACAAAATCACCGTCATCGACGGCGAAGCGAAACTCACCAAAAAAGACAAGCTCACCGTCACCGGCAAAGGGGCAGGGGAGTACGCGGCCAAAAACATCATCATCGCCACCGGCGCCCGCGCGCGCACGTTGCCCGGACTTGAAACCGATGCAAAACTGATCTGGACCTACAAAGAGGCGATGGTGCCGCCGGCAATGCCGAAGTCGCTCCTCGTCATCGGGTCCGGCGCCATCGGCATCGAGTTCGCCAGCTTCTACCGCACACTCGGGGCAGAGGTAACAGTCGTGGAAGTCATGGACCGGGTCTTGCCCGTTGAAGATGAAGAGATCTCCTCCCTCGCCCTCAAATCATTCACCCGTCAGGGCATGAAGATCATCACCGGCGCCACTGTCGAGAAACTGACAAAGGGCGCAGACAACGTCACGGCGTCGATCAGGTCCAAAGATGGCAAAATCCAAAGCCTTACCGTCGACCGCGTGATTTCAGCGGTCGGCATCACCGGCAACGTCGAGAATCTGGGCCTCGAAACAATTGGCGTGAAGGTCGACCGTGGTCACATCGTCATCAACGAATGGTCCGAAACCAATCAGCCCGGCCTTTACGCGATCGGCGACGTCGCGGGCCCGCCATGGCTCGCCCACAAGGCCAGCCACGAAGGCGTCATCGCCGTCGAACGCATTGCGGGCATCAAGGGCCTGCATCCGCTCGACATTTCAAAAATCCCCGGCTGCACTTATTGCTGGCCGCAAGTAGCCTCGGTCGGCATGACCGAAGCCAAAGCCAAAGCCGCAGGCCGCGAAGTCAAAGTCGGCCGATTCCCCTACATGGGCAACGGCAAAGCCATCGCACTCGGCGACACCGAAGGCCTGGTCAAAACCATCTTCGATGCCAAAACCGGCGAACTCCTCGGCGCCCACATGATCGGCGCCGAAGTCACCGAACTCATCCAGGGCTACACCATCGCCCGCACACTGGAATCTACCGAAGCCGAACT
>VFKO01000343.1 GCA_009885515.1 Rhodobiaceae bacterium
ATCCTTCGCCGGTGAGGGCCGCGTGGCGCCTCACTCCATCGTTCAGGCTGGCGACGCAGGTCCCTGGATCACAGCCATTGATGATCCGGTCCTTGCGCAGCTTTTTGTGCAGGAACAGCCGTGCCTACCCCCTCAAAATGAAAAAAATCTCACAGCCACACCTGGCGTGGTGCGGGAAAAAACACCACGGCCACGGGCTAGAAAATCGAACTTTGTCATTGTCACCGAATTGCGAGGTCTGGGATCAAATGGACTGCATACGGCAATGGCAAAGCTTGGCGAGTTCTACCGGCTCACGCCAACAGTTTGGCTTCTTCGCTCCAGCAGTTCACCCGGCACAATTCGCAACGAACTTGTTCCTCACATCGCCCGGACTGACCGCTTGTTTGTGGTCGATGCTGACCAAGGCCGCTCGGCATGGTTCAATTTGGGGCCGGAAGCCGATGCCCAAGTCCGCAAACTATGGCACCCCGGGTCAGAAAAGAACTGATAAGTCCACTTTCAGAACGTGACAGAGCCAAGCCACTCCAGCTAGTTTGCTCTATCGTTACTGATGGAGCAAAAGCCCCAATGGACTTGCAAGAGACGACTGCGGATCGCGCCTTTCGTGACGAAGTGCGCGCCTTCATTGCCGCCAACTTGCCCAAAGACCTCAAGGAAAAATCGGAAGCCGGATACCGCATGCACGTCGCCGACGGTCAGCGCTGGCACAAGATACTCGCCAACCATGGCTGGGGTGCGCCGGGTTGGCCCAAAGAAATCGGTGGCTGCGGCTGGGAGCACGGGCGCCAGTACATTTGGGAAGAAGAGATGGCCCTCGCAGGCTGTCCGCCCCTGTCGCCCTTTGCCGTGAAGATGGTCGGTCCTGTAATCGCAGCTTTTGGAACGCCGGAGCAGAAAGCGCGCTTTCTGCCTTCAGCCGCCAATGGCGAACATCTCTGGTGTCAGGGCTACTCAGAACCCAACGCCGGTTCTGATCTTGCGACCCTGCGCACAATGGCGGTTCAACACGGCAGCAGCTACGTCGTCAACGGAGTGAAAATCTGGAATTCTTACGGCCACCAGGCCGACTGGATGTTTGCGTTGGTTCGCACATCGACAGACGGCAAGTCGCAAGAAGGTATCACCGTCCTGCTCATCGACATGAAGACGAAGGGCATCTCCCACCGCCCAATTATCACCATCGATGGTTCTCATATTTTGAATGAAGTGCGCTTCGACAATGTTGAAGTGCCGCTCGACAATCGCATCGGCGAAGAAAACAAGGGCTGGACCTATGCCAAGTTCCTGCTCGGCAACGAACGTGCGCTGATTGCGCAGATATCTCAGTCGACCAAACTGGTGCGCCAAATCAAAAAGGTCGGTCTCCAGGAATTGACCGATGGTTCGCCGCTCATCGACGAAAGCGACTTTCGCGCCAAGCTTGCCACCATCGAGGTCGAACTCGAAGCGCTGCGTGTCACCAATCAGCGTGTTCTTTTCGAAGCCAAGACCGGTTCGGCAGGCAACGGCGGCGCAATTTTGAAGTCGAAGGGCACCTTCATAAGTCAAGCGCTCAGTGAACTTCTACTGGAAGCCGTGGGTTATTACGGCTCGCCCTGGCAGATGGAAGCGCTCGAACAGGGCTGGAACCAACCTCCGGTTGGTCCGGGCTACGCAAAAAATGCCATGCCGCTCTATTGCCGCCAGCGCGCAAATACGATTGAAGGGGGCACGGAAGAGATTCAAAAGAACGTCATCGCAAAACAGGTATTGGGCCTCTGACCTCCATGGCCAAACGACTGGAATTCTTTTTTGACTGTTCGTCCCCGTGGACGTATCTCGCTTTCACGCGCGTGCACGATGTCGCCGCGCGCACAAAGACCGAGATTGTCTGGAAGCCCATTCTGGTCGGGGGCGTATTCAATGCGGTCAATCAGGACGTCTATGAACGCCGCGCCAATCCCGATCCACTGAAAGCGGCGTACTACACCAAAGACCTGGAAGACTGGGCCCATTTCGCCGGAATTCATATCGGTCAACCTGCGGTGTTTCCGGTCAATGCCGTCCGCGCCATGCGCGGCGCCCTCATTGCACTTCAAGACGGCAAGATCGTACCCTACACGCGCGCCGTGTTCGAAGCCTATTGGGGCGATCTACAGGATATCAGCCTGCCGGAAGTTTTGAGCCTTATCGTGACGCGGCTTGGTTACGATGCCGCCGAGTTTCTGCAACGCATCAATGAGCCCGAGGTCAAAGCGAAACTGCGCGCAAATACCGACGAGCTGATCAAGCGAGGCGGATTTGGTTCGCCCACCATGTTCGTCAATGGCGAAGATATGTACTTCGGAAACGACCGTCTGCCCCTCGTCGAAGCGGCCTTGATGCGCGGACGTTAGTGGGCGCCTACATCGATCCCAGATCCCCTGAACACGAGGCGCGCGAACCGATGCTGCGCTCGCCGGCAGTCGTCAATATTTGCATAGCCGTGCTGGCACTTGTTCATGCAGGTTCGCAGTTATTAAGCGACGAGCAATACCAGTGGGTGATTGCCAATTTTGCCTTGATCCCGCAGAAAATCGGCATGTGGCTGGCGGGCGGACTGGGGTTCTACGAGTACGCACTGGCTGTAACGGGTTCGTTGTTCACGCATGCACTATTGCATGCGAACTTGGAACATCTGATCGCCAACACGCTGTGGCTTCTGGCGGCGGGCACCATCGTTGCACGCAGGGTCGGACCCGCGAGATTTTTGGCCATCCTGGCGGTCACCACGCTCGGCGCGGCGCTGGCATTTGTGTTGGCCCAGTGGGGATCACAGGACTACGCCATCGGCGCATCCGGCGCGACATCCGGTTTGATGGGATGTGTGTTTCGAGTCGTCTTCATCGACCCCAAGGGGCCGCCGGGGTGGCCTCCGCCGTGCGCACCTTTGTTCAGCCATCGAGTGCTCTTGGCATCGGCGGTCTTTGTGGCGATCAACCTTGTCTTCGGGCTTTCAGGAATGAGTGCCGAAGGATTTTTCTCGGTTGCGGTAGCCTGGGAGGCTCACCTGGGCGGCTATTTCACAGGTCTTGTGCTGTTTCCGCTCTTTGACCGTCGGCGAACCTGGCTGAGTTAACTTTTGCACATCTTGATCGCGCACCCGGGCACCCCATCTAATGGCCTTACGTCGCTTGCGACGATTCGGGAGAACCACTCATGCCCCAGTCCGACGCCTCATACGAACCGCCAGTCCCAATTGAACCGGCGCAGACCCGTGCCGCCTTTCCGTGGGAGCGGCTAATCCTCTCGGCATTCTTTGCGTTCATCGCCTGGTGCGCGTTTTGGGTGGTTTTGTTATCTGCTGTCGTCATGTGGATCATGATCGCCGTCAGCCGTGAGGTCCATCCGCAGTTCAAGAGTTTCGTCACCGCTGGTGCACGCTATGTCGGACAGTGTCTGTCCTACATTCTGATGATCAGCGACGAAAAACCGTTCCCGCTTGGGCCGCTGCCCAGCGGAGCACCCTAAAACACGCCCTCGACGTAAAAGATCTTCCCGTTGCGGCGCATGGCCTTGATGGCCGCGCGCCCTTGCGCGTCAACCGCGATGTCGGCGCTGAGTTCGCCTTTGCGCGCCTCGTCTTCGATGGCTTTGCCGGTGCCTTCCGGCACGAAATAGCTTTCGATGCCGTACGTCAGATTGATCGATGAGCCGTCGGCGTATTGAACTGTCGCCCGTACCGGCACGCCGCCCTGGACCATCATGGGCACGCCGCTCCTGATCCCAACCGCTTTCCAGTCTTCGCCCTGCTTTTGCATCGTCACGAAAACTGTGTCGCCACTCGAAAACCTGTCCTCGCCTTCAAGTGTCTGAGTATCAATCCGCGAAATCGCGTAACTCAGCACCACATAGTCGCCGCGAAAGATATCGCGCGGATCGACAGGTATCACCTTCAACGTCACCACCCGCGAGGAGTTCAGCATCGCCTGGCGGTCATAGATCATGTAACCCAGCGCCATCGTCTGCAGCGCGACTACAATCAGAACCCGAATCGCGATCATTTTTGTTCTCCCGTAACAACCGGTGCGGAAGGTTTATCCTTTGCCACAAGCCGCCGCCGGAAGGGCTCAAGACCCAACGCCAGCACAATCAGCAACACACCGCCAACCGTGAAGAACACGGCCTGATCCATCAGCCCGCCGAACAGTTTGAAATAGGTGTAAAGCACCCACAAACCAAACGCGACCACCGACCAGTTGACGACAAAGCGGTCGTCGAGCCGCGCGCCGCGCGACAGGCTCCACAAAATCACAACCAACGTCGTGATCGTGTAGGGAATGTCGTACTGGTCGTCCGACGTTTTGACCAACAGCACGTAGCTCAGCGTCGCGAGTGCCGCAAAACCCGTACCCGCCAGATCAAGGCCTGTAGACCCCTTGCGTTGCATCGATAGCACGACTGCCACAAGCGAAAGTGCGCTCGACACAATCGCAAAAGCCAGCCAACTCGATGCCGCACCGGTCTGCGCTCCATCCGCCAAGTGCAGGCCCGCAAACGCCGCCATGAATACGAAGAACGCGTAGTGCCCGACTGTCATCAGGATTGCATTGGGCCCGCTCTCCCGGATTTGACTGGCCGACCAGATCACCAGCGGCACAAACACGTACACTGTCAGAACTTCGGCATCGCTCCAACCCAGGAACGTCCTCAGTCCCTCAAACGAAATCGCCAGCCATAATATCAACGACAGCGCGGATAGATGAATGCCCGGCCGCCAACTCAGCAACGCCGACTGCGCCGCGCATACAGCCCAGAACGCCAGGAAGGGCAGGTGGATCATGCGCTGAAACTCAAATGTCTCCTGGTAGGTCCAATAGGCGCCGATCGCGAGGGCCGACGCCAACGCTGCCCGCGATGGCACCAGCAATGCCGCCGCCAACGCGCCAACGCCCCATAGCAGCGTGCCGTCTGGATAGTGCGAATTGATGTTGTAGGTTTGCGCCACAAACCAGATATTGGCGCCAAATAGCAGCACACCAAGCAGCACGAACGCCTGCGCAATCAACCCGCGCGACTGCATGTAAAACCAGACCGCAACCCCATACGACAGCCACATCCCGCCAAACAGCACAAACAACCGCGCCGCCTTGGTCATCGCCGCCCAGTTTGCCCCGACAAACGATAAGGCGCCCGCGCCGATCAAAATCGCACCGAAGATCGCAATGATCGTCTCAAGCCGCCCGGCACTGCTGCCGCCACCGACACTCTTCAAGATCGACTCGCGGTTCTCGGCGGGCACCAGCCCCTGCGCGATCCACATATCGAGGTCGTTTTTCAATTGGCGAAGGTAAAAAGGTGGGCGCATCGAACTAGGTCCCCATGATTTGGCAAGAGTCGCCTGCAACTATGCCGGAATTGTGGCTTTTCGCAAAACAGCGGCAAAGAAGCCGTCCGTCCGGTGCCGGGCCGGCGAAAGACGCATGATTTTTTCGTCGCCGCACATCCAGTCCCCACGTCCGAGTTTACCCCACAAATCACGCGCGTCGGCCAGTTCGAAGTCTGGGTGGGCCGCCAGAAACGCGCTCACCCGCTGGTCATTCTCGCACGGCAGAAGCGAGCAGGTAGCGTAGATCAAGTGTCCACCGCCCTTCACAAATCGCCAAGCCCGCTTCAGAATCGCCGACTGCAGCGCCGTCAACTCCGCGAGGTTCGCCGCCTGCGATGACCAGCGCACATCCGGGTTGCGCCGCCACGATCCCGTGCCTGAACACGGCGCGTCAACCAGCACCCGGTCGAATTTGCCATAAAGCCGCTTCATGGCTTTGTCGTCCTGGGCCGGCAACTTTATGCGCTCGGCATTCTCAACCCCTCCGCGCTTGAGCCGGACCTTCGCCCGCGCCAGCCGGACCTCGCTGATGTCGCAAGCGACAAGGTGGCCCTTATTCTGCATTGTCGCCGCAAGAGCCAGGGTTTTACCACCGGTTCCGGCGCAGAAATCCATCACCTGCATGCCGGGCTGCGCGTCGCACAACGCCGCAGCCAGCTGCGAGCCCTCATCCTGAAACTCGACATAGCCGTCCTGAAAGCATCGTGTCGCTGAAATATTTTCGCCGCTCGCGCAGCGCAGGCCCCAAGGACTATGAGCTACCGGCTTGGCTTCTATTTTCTCCCAATGCAGGCGTTTGACAGCATCGGCGGCCGTGCACTTCAACAAATTGACCCGCAGGTCCACCGGTGGCGCTTCAAGCGCTGCGTTCATCTCGCGATCAAAATTGCCGCCCAGCGCCGCCCGCAAAAGCGGTTCGAATGCAGGCGGACATTCCAGACGAATCGCATCGGGCATTGAGCGGTCATAGAGCTGCCGCCCGGTGATACGCTTCATCAACGCCCGGTCTTCAAGTCCCGAGTCTTCGCCCCATTGCATGCCCTGCGACACGAACGCCGTCCACGCAGAATACAGCGTCCCCGCGGTCACCTTGCCCTCAGCCTGCTCGATGTGCCACGACAGCCGCGCCCGATGCCGGTTGACCCCATAGAGGTCCTGCACAACCTGCCGCC